>CAIWIS010000395.1 GCA_903912795.1 uncultured Bacteroidales bacterium | reverse complement strand
TAGCTATGCAGGCTACAAAAATGGAATGGTAGCAATTCCAAACGTACCTGTACAAAAAACGATTAGCCCTCTTGCCGGTGACAATACAGCCAATATTCAAAACGCCATCAACACAGTTGCTGCACGAACACCTGATCTAAACGGGATTCGTGGCGCTGTGCTCATGAACTCCGGAACGTATAGTGTTTCGGGAGTAATCAAAATAGATGCCTCCGGAGTCGTACTACGCGGTGTAGGAGACGGAAGTGACCCTGTAACAAATACCATTATTGCCTCTACAGGCATTAAGGCAACCCAACCTACTGTTATCATTGCCGGTGGGGGGAACGATGGGTCGGGTAGCAGTGCGTGGTCGGATAAATCAGCTGTAAATGTAAATATTGTCGACGATGTGGTCTATGTTGGAGAAAAATCGTTTACAGCTGCTAGTACTTACGGTTTTGCAGTAGGCGACAATATCATTATTGTGCATCCCAAAACGGATGCTTGGGTCGATGCTGTTGATAATGGATGTACAAGCGATACAAGCTATTGGAAGTCCAGCTTCCTCGATATAAAATACAACCGTTATATAACAGCAATTAACGGCAATACCATAACCGTTGATGCGCCAATTTTCAATACACTTAAAAAATCATTATCACAAAGCTATTTTTACAAAACCTCCCGCGCCGGAATTCTCACAAATATTGGCATTGAGAAACTACGGGTTGACATTAAAAATCCACTTAACGAATTGCCAACAAATGCAGCAGGTAATGTTGACAACCATGCATCAAAAGCAATATGGCTTGGAAAAATTCAAGACTCGTGGATGAAAAATGTTACAGTATTGCATTTTAGTACCGCTGGCATACAAACAACCATTGCTACACGAATAACCATTGATAGCTGTAAAGCCATTGATCCAATTGGCAAAATCAATGGTGGTTACCGTTATAATTTTTGTAACGAATGGGCATCCCAATTAATTTTATTTTCCAATTGTTATGCAAGTTACGGCCGACATTCTTATGTTTCAAATGGTACAAGCACTGTTTCGGGAATAGTGGTATATAATTTCAAAGCCGACTATAATTATACTTCCAGTGAAGGTCATCGCCTTTGGTCGCAAGGAATCCTTTTTGATAATTGGACAAATACTAATTCCTTTGACGACTCAGAAGTAGCAGCTTTCTATAACCGTGGAAACTACGGTTCAGGTCACGGTTGGTCGGCGGCACATTCTGTAATATGGGGTGGTACAGTCACTGGCTTGGGGCATTTTTGTGTCCAGAAACCACCTACAGCGCAAAACTATGCTATCGGTTGCATGGCCGATGTATCGGGAAGCGGACCTTTTGCGGGAGCAAATGGGTATATTGAGGGAGCAGGTAAGGCAGGAATCAATCCCGCTTCGCTCTATCAAGCGCAATTAAACGAAAGAATTTCAAATGTAAATACATCGGTTGCAGGAATAAAATCCAATACGGGAAAACCTATGTGTAAGATTTTTCCAAATCCATTTTAAAAAAGGCATTAACTGTTCAGATTGAAAGTGATACCGACCATGCGAATCGTGAAGTATAGATAAATGATTTGAATGGAAGATTATGTAACAAAAACGATACAGGATGTACTAAACTGCTTGAAAATATTGAGAAATTCAAACTGTTTAGTTTCTGTGAAATCCGAACAATTAGTGGAAAGCGCTAAATTGATTGCACTTTAAGAATACATATTCCGTGAATAAGCATTAATTCAATTTTTGTAAAAAAAGATGATGAAAAAAAAATATTTAATACTTCTGGTAGTAATGTCATTGATAACCAGCAATTCGTCCAATGCACAAGATGTTATTGGTAAATTGGTTGTTGGTTATCAGGGCTGGTTTGCCTGTCAAGGTGATGGATCACCCAAAAATGCTTGGAATCATTGGGCTAAAAATAGCACTATTCCGGCTCCCAATAATCAAACCTTCGAATTATGGCCCGATGTCCGCGAATTCAGCAAAACATATCAAACCGGTTATGCTAATTTGGGTAATGGTCAGCCAGCACAACTTTATTCTTCGTACGACGATCAGGTTGTAAATAAGCATTTTGAATGGATGCAACAATACGGAATAGATTGTGTAGCACTGCAACGTTTTGGGTCAGAACTTACAAGTTCAACAATGAAACCACACCGGGATGGAATGGCTCAAAAAGTAAAAAATGCAGCCATTACGTATGAAAGAAAATTCTATATCATGTACGATATTTCGGGATGGACTAATTTTCAAACTGAAATTAAAACAGATTGGACCAATACAATTGTTGGTATGCTTAAACTGACATCTTCGCCTGCTTATGCAAAAGAAAATTCAAAACCCGTTGTCTGCATTTGGGGTCCGGGTGTCTCTGGTAGGCCGGGTAACGTAACATCGTGGCTCGAAGTTATTAATTGGTTTAAAAGTCAGGGTTGCTACGTAATAGTGGGTTCAACAAAAACCTGGCGCAGTCAGACTGCAAATTTACCGGCGTTTAATGCAGGAAATATGATTTCTCCATGGATAGTGGGTGGCTATTTCGATGCTGCAGGTGCCGATGATTATGCCAATACAGTTATGACCGACGATATTCAGTATTGTAAGGCAAATTCTATTGAATTTCAGCCTGTTATTTTGCCTGGTTTTGCTTGGTCAAACTGGAATAGTCCACCGCAAAATAAAATTGCAAGAATGCATGGCGACTTCATGTGGCGTCAGTTTTACAATATACGAAACAAAGGTGTTGTCAATATGTATGTAGCTATGTTTGACGAATTTGACGAAGGTACTGCTATTGCCAAAGCTGCCGAAAATGCATCGATGAAACCTAGCAACCAGTACTTTCTTACTTTGGATGCCGATGGCGTAGCTTGTTCCTCCGATTTTTACTTGAGATTAACAGGCGATGGTGCAAAAATGGTGAAAGGTTTAATAGAATTAACTCCTACGCATCCTACTCCTCATATTACGGTTTCGGGTATAAATAAGCCTAATGATTCGGGAAAACCAATTATCAAAATGTATCCAAATCCATTATTATATGGCACGTTGTCTATTGAGATCGATTACACTGGAATTTGGACAAGACCTTATATTCAAATTAGTAACTTAATGGGACAAATTGTGTATCAAAAACCAATAACATCTAAAACAATTAAAATAAATACAACTGGATTATTGTATGAATCCACCTATTTGGTTGCTGTTTTATCAGAACAATCTACGGTAACAAAACTACTTGTAGTTCAATAATATAATTGCCAATATGAAACTTACATTACCAAAAATAAATACGATACTTGCTGCCCTTTTACTGTTAATTGTTACTAGCAAAACCACTGCTAGTAGTCCGACAGATTATGTAAATCCATTTATTGATACCCATAAATCAAGATGGTTTTTCTTCGCATCTGCTGCCCGCCCTTTTGGGATGGTTACGCTCAGTCCCGATACTTGGGTAAAAGGAGACTGGAATGCGGGGTATTTGTATGACTCTTTATCTGTAAGATGTTTCTCGCATGTCCACGAATGGCAATTGTCGGGCATTCCAGTGATGCCAACCGTTGGAACATTCAAAGGTCATTTGGGAATGGAGGCCTATAAATCTTCTTTTAGTCATAGCGACGAAGTTGCCCGACCGGGTTACCACAGTATTTACCTAAAAGATTACAACATCCGTGCTGAAATAACATCAACCTGTAGGGTGGGTTTTCATAAATATACTTTTCCAAAAGATACTACTAAATATGTTATTTTCGATGTTGGAGCCTATTTAGGACAAGGTCCGATGGACTCAGCCATGGTGCAAAAGATCAATGACAATGAAATAGCTGGGTATAGTTTAATGGCTTCCAATATTCGCCGTTCCAAACCCACTTATGTCTATTTTGTAGCACGATTCAATCAGCCAATTTCAAATTTCGGAACCTGGAAAAAGGGACAATTGAGTAAAGAATTTGTCAAAAGCATACAAGGTGAAGGCATTGGGGCGTATGTTAGTTTTGGCAAAGCACAGAGCAATACACTGCTTATGAAAGTAGCCATTTCGTATACAGGTATCAACCAGGCCAGGTTAAATATGGATACAGAGCTTGCTCATTGGAACTTTGAAAAGACAGTTGCCGAGTCAGGAAATGAGTGGAATGGTTATTTGAGCCGCATAAAGATTAAGGGTGGTACCGAAAAGCAGAAAATTAAATTCTACACCGACTTGTGGCACGCTTTACTTGGCCGCAAAATTTGCAGTGATGTTGATGGAAAATACTGCGATATGACGGGTAAATCTCCTGTTGTTCGACAGATAGAGATGGGTGCAAATGGCAAACCCAAACACAATCAATACAACTTTGATGCTTGGTGGGGTAGTCATTGGAATTTGAATATTTTATGGTCGATGGTATATCCCGAGATTATGGACGATTTTTGTGCCAGCATGGTCGAAATGTATAAGTACGGTGGCTTAATACCCAGAGGCCCGGCGGGAGGAAATTATACATACGTTATGATTGGCGACCCGGCTTCATCTTTCTTCGCTACCGCTTATAACAAAGGCATACGTAATTACGATGTGCAAAAAGCCTACGAAGGTCTTTATAAAAATGCCTTTTTAGGAGGAATCCGCGACCGTGCCGGTTACGAAATTGGCGATCATCCAAAAAGCGGAGGAATGGACTATTACCTCGAAAGGGGCTATGTACCAGAAGGTATTGAAGGTGAAGGGATGCATAAAGATGGTGCTTCTATGACCTTGGAATATGCTTATCAAGATTGGTGCGTTGGCCAATTAGCAAAAGCTCTTGGGAAAACTTCGGATGTTGAAATGTTTAGTAAACGGGCGGAGAACTATAAAAACCTGTGGAATCCGCAAACTCAATTCATGCACCCTCGAAACATCGACGGAAGCTGGATAAAAAATTTCAAACCCATTGGGGAGTCATTTAATTCATTGGGATTTTGTGAGAGCAACTCGGCTATTTATACTAACTTTGTTCCTCACGACCTTCCGGGTTTGATTCGGTTGATTGGAAGCAAAGAAAAATACACGCAATATCTCGATAGTTGTTTTATTAAAGCGAAACCAAATAAATTTGTTGCACCTCATAACAATCATGCTATCAGCTGGGTAGATTACGAAAATCAACCATCGTGTCAGATGGCTCACTTGTTTAATCATACCGGTTCACCTTGGTTGACCCAGAAATGGGTACGCGAAGTAAAAGAGATTGCTTTTGGCGACATTACTCCTTATGGTGGATATAATGGCGACGAAGATCAGGGACAAATGGGTGCTCTGGGAGTTCTAATGTCAATCGGATTGTTTCAAATGGATGGCGGAGCGTCGGTAAATTCACAGTACGAAATTACTTCACCAATTTTTGCTGAAATAGAAATGCAACTAAATCCGAAATATTATTCAGGGAAAAAGTTCATTATTTCAACCAACAATAATTTGCCTGGGAATAAATACATTCAAAGTGCAGTCTTAAATGGGGCAAATTGGACAAAGTATAGTTTCTCACACGAAATTTTCTCGAAAGGAGGAAAACTCACATTGACTCTAGGAAAAGATCCAAATAAAAAATGGGGAAATCAATAAGATTTGCATTGTATTCAAGTTTCATTTTGCTACTACGATATAAATTCTTTTCTTTATGAAAAAAACAGGTAAAATTTTTGCAATTGCATTTTTTTTATTTATCAAAATAACAACTACCCTCGGACAAAATTTCACTCCGGGAGTAAGGTTAACTTCAGGTCTATCGTACGGCATATTGAAAGATACGAGAGATAATATAATTTACAAGACCATAAAAATTGGTAACCAAGTTTGGATGGCTGAAAATCTACGTACAACTAAATATCGTAACGGTGATTCGATACCAACTATAACAAGCAACTCGGGGTGGAAAAATCTTACAACAGGTGCTTGTTGTAGTTATAACAATGAAGTGAGTGATGTTTATGGAAAACTATACAATTGGTTTGCCGTAGCCGACAGTCGTAATATTGCACCAATGGGTTGGCATGTGCCAAACGATGCTGAATGGAAGACTTTAATGGCTTTTTTAGGCGAAAATACTGGTGGTAAATTGAAAGAAACAGAAGCTTCACTTTGGAATTCTCCGAATGAAGGAGCAACAAATGAAAGTGGATTTTCCGCATTGGCTGCAGGGGTGCGCTTCGGATACGATGGAACATTTGGAGCATGCGGAATTCTTGCTGATTTCTGGAGCTGTACGCCATTGGGAAATAGTGATTATGCTTGGGATTTTCGAATGCACTACAGCAATGGTGGAGTTCATAGTGCCAATATTAATAAAAAATACGGATTTTCAATTCGTTGCATTAAAGATTAAATAAAGATGAAGTCACTAATTAAATGTCTATTTTTTTTCATTCTATTTCAAAATAATAATTCTTTTGTTTTAAATGCGAAGTCTATTGAACTTTATGTTTCAACAAAAGGGAATGATAAAAATCTTGGAACCGAGGCAAAACCTTTTGCCACTCTTAACCGGGCACGAAACGCTGTACGAGATTTGAAATCAAAAGACTCTATTGAAATAGTTATACGCGGAGGTAACTACTTCTTGACCGAAGCACTCGTTTTAAAACCAGAAGATTCAGGTACTGAAAAGGCGCCCATTACATGGAGAGCTGCTAAAGATGAGAAGGTGATTCTAAGTGGAGGAAAAACAATTAGAGGAAGATGGAAAACAAGTGATGGTAAGATTTGGGTGGTTGATGTTCCAGATGCAAAAAACAATAACTGGAATTTCAGGCAACTGTTTGTAGATGGCAAACGAATAATTCGTGCCCGTTTTCCGAATAAATCACTTGCAAATCCGTTTCTATACGCCGATTCAGGGAGTGTTTCTACAATCTGTTTGAATAAAAAGATGATAAAGAGTGCTTGGGGGAAAGCTACGGATGTACAGATAAATATGGTTCCCAATTGGCGGTTTTTCAACCAGTGGAATACGATTGAAAGCATTGATACGGTTTCAGGTGCTATACACCTGAAAAACAGTGAATTATTTACAAAAATTGGCAAGCACGACTGGTTTTGGATTGAGGGCGTGAAAGAGGAGTTGGACGAAGCCGGTGAGTGGTTTTTAGACAATAAAGCCGGAAAACTGTACTATATGCCTGGCGAGGGCGTAAATCCCAACAAGCAGAAAATCATTGCTCCCTACCTCAATCAAATAGTAACGTTGAAAGGCGATGTGGAAAAAAAAACTCACGTAGAAAATGTTGTTTTTAAAGATATTGCTTTTCAACATACCACATTTACGCTCGGTCATATCGAACCCCGCGTGCATACGGATGCTGCTATCTTATTTGAGAATGCAAACAAATGTCGGATAGAACATTGTTCTTTTGAAAACATTGGCGGATATGCTTTGTGGCTGCACCTAGATAGTAAAGAGAATATTTTTGACAACAATACCGTGATAGAATCTGGTGGAGGTGGGGTACTGCTCACAGGTTCACGCTTTTCGTATATGGATGATAGCAAGTTGTATACGCCGGGAAAAGTTGCCGCTACCGTTTTCCCAATCCTCAACCGCATTACCAACAATACCGTGAAACATTGTGGCAAAATCCGTTATTATGGCGGTGGCGTACACCTCGATTCGCGGCCCGATTGTATGGCGATGGCGCCGGGTAATTACATAGGTCATAATTATTTCGAAGATCTTTCACGCAATGGGGTTTTTGCTTTCCGTAATCAGGGTGGTAATGTGGTGGAATACAATCATATTCACGATGCTATGCAAACCACTATAGATGGGGCTTGTATTCATTTTGCCACTATGAACCATTTGAATGCCCCCAACTATATTATGAATAATTACCTGTACGACATTTGGGGCTACGATCAGCGTCCCGATGGTAAACCAAAACGCCATCTTGGCAATGGTATATTTCTGGATTGGGCAACAAGCAATTCCACATTGAAAAACAATTACATATACAATCCGGCTGGCGAGGCAATTAAAACGATTATGGGAAATCAAAACCTCACGATTGCCGACAATCAGGTGTCTGAAACCCGCATAGAGCCACCGTTTCTGAACGATCTGGGAACCGGAAAAATAGCAAGCAACGGAATAAATCTGGAAAAGAATTACTTAACCGGAAGTGTTATTCATTATACTGATTCGTCAAATGTGAAATATTCCGGCCAGTGGAAGCACCTAGAGTTAACCGGCTTATGGAATCTTTTTAGTTTTAATATTCTCGAAGCCGATACTCTGCAGCCTGCTGAAATTACTTATTCGCTGCCGATTCCGGAAGATGGGAAATACCAGATTTCCATTTTGTACCCACGCGATCCGAAAAATGCAAAGAATGTGAAAATTCAAATTCACCATGCCGACGGCGTAAGCGATGTTACCTGGGATATGAGCAAAGGCGATAAATTTGGTTTTTCGCTGGAAATAGGCAAATACAACTTCAAAAAAGGCGGAGTGGCAAAAGTTACTTTTTCAAACAAAGAGGCAAACGGAAAAGTCGTAGCAAATTCGGTGGCGTTTGTGAAAATCTAAATTCAATTAATCATTTTTATTCTATAATAGTATGAATTACTTTGTTGTTCAAAAAAAGGCGGTAGGCCTAATATTCTTTGCTTTTTTTATTTTCTGCTCAATTATTTCAAACGCACAAACTTCGTACAACCATGCTTTTAACCCGATAAAAGGATTTGTCGATGAATCGGAAAAACCATTTCGCGACGAAATTTGTCTGAACGGAAAATGGCAGTTTATGCCGGTTTACGAAACTGATATGGCTAAATTTGTGAAGCCTGCCTCTTTCAGTTGGGATGCCGTACCGCTGAAAGTGCCTTCGCCGTGGAATGTAAATAGCTTCACCAATGGCGAAGGGGGCGATTTTGTAACTTATCCTTCTTATCCTAAAGCCTGGGAAAAAGCACAAATGGGCTGGATGAAAAAGGAATTTACCCTGCCCGAAAACTGGACAGGCAAACAGATAAAACTGCATTTCGAAGCCATTGCCGGGTTTGCCAGAATCTATGTAAATGGTAGTATGGTGGGCGAAAATCAGGAGATATTTCTTCCAGTTGAATTAGATGTTACCCCATTTCTTAAAAAAGGAACAAACGAAGTGCTGGTGGGCATCGCCAAATCAAGCTTAACAGATATTCAAGGTAAATATGGCCGTCGACACTATGTAGCCGGATCTTTCTGGGGGCAGCACATTGCCGGTATCTGGCAGGATGTTTCATTGATTGCAGTTCCCGAATTGAGTGTAAGCAATGTATTTGTTCAGCCCGATGTAAAAAATGATACACTCACTTTTGCAGTAAGCATTAAAAATAACTCTAAAAAGAAACAGACATTTACGGTAAATGCTTCGATACAAAGATGGGAAAAACCAGCTTCAACCGACATTAATCTTTTGCCTGTTAATAACGGAAGCCTGAAAGAAGAGGTTCTTGCTTTTGCTCACGCCAAAAAAGTGGAACTGAAAGCCGGAGATAGTATTGTTGTACATGTGAGCCGGAAGATTAACGGAAGCCTGAAATTATGGTCAACGGAAGCACCCAATTTGTATGGCTCGGTTATTACACTGAATGCGAATAAAAAAACCTTGTTGGATGCCAAATATACCCGCTTCGGCTGGCGGCAATTTGCACTTAAAGGACTTGAATTTACACTGAACGGGAAACCAATTTTACTCAAAGGCGATTCTTGGCATTTTATGGGCATTCCGCAAATGACCCGCCGATATGCCTGGGCTTATTATCAGATGCTGAAAGATGTTAACGCCAATGCGGTAAGACTTCATGCGCAACCTTACCCCTCATTTTATCTGGATATGGCCGACGAAATGGGTATTTGTGTGCTCGACGAAACTGGTATTTGGGCCAGCGATGCCGGACCAAAAGTGGATTCGGAAACATACTGGCAAAACTGTAATGTGCATTTGAAAAAGATGATTTTGCGCGACCGAAATCACCCTGCTGTTTTGGGCTGGAGTGTTTGCAACGAAACCTTTCCGGTAGCTACCAATTCCATGCGTGGCACTAAAGAACTTATCGACAGACACATTTTGGAAGTGAATAACTGGGTAGAACTTACAAAATCGCTCGACCCCACCCGCAACTGGATTTCGGGCGATGGTGAAGAAATGTACCCGACAAAATTACCAACAGTGATTGGTCACTACGGTTCCGAAATTTCCATGCAAAAATGGTCGTCGCGCGACTTGCCCTGGGGAATTGGCGAAACAGGTATGGCCTACTACGGCACGCCCAAACAAACTTCAGTCTTTAATGGCAATCGGGCTTATGAATCGCAACTCGGACGCATGGAGGGTTTGGCAAATGAAGCCTACCAACATATTACCCGACAATTTCATTACAAAGCTTGTTATGCCAGTGTTTTCAATGTGGTTTGGTATAGCCTTAAGCCATTGGCATTCGGTATGAAAGATACTTTACGTGAGCCTATGGCTCAGGATGGAATTTTCTTTCCCGAATTCAAAGAGGGTGTTTATGGCGTTCAACCGGAGCGGATTGGTCCATACACCAGCACGCTCAATCCGGGTTTCGATCCTACTTTGCCACTCTACAAAACATGGCCGATGTTCGAGGCTATTCAGGCTGCTTTTAGTTCGCCTGTAAAAGAGTTTGCGAAATACCCCAAACCAAAACCCTCGAAAATATACCCGACTATCGAAACCGATCAGGTAATTCTGATTGCGGGTGATTCGTCAGTTTTTGCAAAAAAACTGACAGATATTGGCACTCAATTCAGCAAATCGGCTGTGCCAACCGTTAAATCATTGGTTATTATCGACGGTGCAAATCTTGCCAACGATAAATTACTGAAAGCTATGTATCAAAAAGCCATAACTGTCGGAGCGAGAATCGTTATTTGGGGCGTTTCACCCGAAGCACTTTCGGCATTAAATACCTTGCTTCCAACTACTTTGGCACTCGAACCACGTCGGGCCACTTCGTTTCTGAAACTTCAGGATGCGCCTGTTTTATCTCGTTTGGAACACAGCGATTTCTATTTTTCCGAATTATTACCCAGAGGAAAAACCGCTTTAACTTACGGATTGACGGGTGATTTGGTGAAAAACGCAACGATTTTATTAAGCGCCTGCAATACCGAATGGCAAACCTGGAACAATCGTCCCGAACCATCGAAAACCGGCAGTGTTTATCGTAGCGAAATGCAGCCGAAAAACACAGGAAATGCGCTTGTTTCATTTACCCAAGGCAAATCGGAAGTATTGCTTAGTTCGTTCGATTTCAGGGATATGTCGGTCGAATCGGAATCGCCTATTCGCTTAATGCTTACAAATTTAGGTGTTAAGTTTGATAATTCGGTGTACGAAAGCAAACGCGCGGTTGATGCTGCTGGTAATGTGATTCGCTTTAAGGAAGAACCGGATGGAATCAGCTTCTGGGTTTTCAGTCCACGCTCGTTGGTTGATTTGCTGGCCGAACCCAACATTCCAAAACTGAATCTGGAAATTAAGGATGTTGTAGGTTATAATTTTGTGCTAAATAACGACCGCAAAGCGCCACTGAAAGAAATTCCATTGGAACGTGGCTGGAACAAATTCACTATCCGTTTCAAAGAGAATGTGGCAGAAAACAAACAGAAATTCAAAGCGAACTTTACCTGCGATCAGCCCGAGTTTCTTAAACTAATAAACTCGATGAGCGAACGATAAAAATTAACCATTGATACGCAAAAACCATGAAATCAAAATTATTGATATTATTCTTTCTGTTGCAAAGACTATCCATCAACGCCCAAGTTTCAAAAAATTTAACCAGATTCGTGAATCCTTTGGTTGGAACAGATTCAAAATATGAATTATCGAACGGTAACACCTACCCTGCCATTGCTATGCCTTGGGGTATGAATTTCTGGACACCGCAAACAAATAAAATGGGCGATGGGTGGTGCTACCAATATGCTGCAACCAAAATTAGAGGATTTAAACAAACGCACCAACCCTCACCATGGATCAATGACTATGGCGCATTTTCCATTTTTGCAACTACCGACAAATTGGTTTTTGACGAAGATAAACGAGAATCGTGGTATTCGCATAAAGCGGAAATTTCTAGCCCTAACTATTACAAAGCGTATCTTGCCGATTACAATACTACGATAGAGATTACGCCCACCGAAAGAGCGGCCTGCTTCAGAATTACCTATCCTCAAACGGATAAAGCGTATCTGATTGTCGATGGTTTTTTCAAGAATTCTTACATTAAAATTTTCCCGAAAGAGCATAAAATTATTGGCTACGCAAGAAATTCTTCGGGAGGTGTTCCCGACAACTTCAAAAACTATTTTGTAATCTATGTTGACAAAGATTTTGATAAAGCCTTTACAGTAGAAGATGGTGCTATTCTGGGAGATAAATTGGAGGTTGAAAGCAAACATTCAGGCAGCATTATCCGATTTAAAACAAAAGCAAACGAACAGATAAATATAAAAATCGCCTCTTCTTTTATCAGTTTCGAACAAGCAGAACTTAATCTTCAACGTGAAATTGGTAATAATTCTTTCGACCAAATTGCAGAGAAAGGGAAAGCTGAATGGAACAAACAATTAAACAGAATAGCCGTTGAAGGAGGTACTGATGCGCAGCTTACTACCTTCTACACAGCTATGTACCGTACTATGCTTTTCCCTCGCAAGTTTTTTGAATTCGACAAGGAAAATAAAGTTGTTCACTACAGCCCCTACAACGGAAAAGTGTTGGATGGATACATGTTTACCGATAATGGTTTTTGGGATACGTTCAGAGCGGCCTTTCCGCTATTAACCATAGCATTTCCGGAACTAAACAGCCAGATAATGGAAGGGCTGGCAAATGCTTATAAAGAGAGTGGATGGTTGCCCGAATGGGCAAGTCCGGGTCATAGAGATTGCATGGTAGGTTCAAATTCTGCCATTCAGATTGCAGATTCATATTTAAAAGGTATTCCAAATAAAGAGATAAACACGCTTTACGAGGCAATTATCAAGAATAGTAAGAACGAAGGGCCATTAAGTTCTGTAGGACGATATGGCGTTGATTACTATAACACCTTGGGTTACATTCCATACAATGTGGGCAAAAAAGAGAATACAGCCAGAACATTGGAGTATGCTTTTGCTGATTACAATATTTGGAAACTTGCAAAAGCTCTAAACAGACCAGAAGCAGAAATTGACATCTTCGCCAAACGTGCATTAAATTATAAAAATGTGTTTGATAAATCGGTTAACTTTATGCGTGGCAAGAACTTAGATGGTTCATTCCAAACTCCATTTAGACCCGATAAATGGGGCGAT
>CAIWIS010000394.1 GCA_903912795.1 uncultured Bacteroidales bacterium | reverse complement strand
CAAAAGATGGTAAAACAATTAGTACAACTAACAGACTGATAATAATTCGTTTCATTGATAATAATATAAAATTAAGTAGTAATTAATATTAAGAGATATATTTTGAATATGACCCCCAAACCCCCGAATGGGGGCTTAAAGACATGTTCTCTACTGTAGAATTAATAAAACATATCCCTTAATTGAACTCTTAAGCCCCCATTTGGGGGTTTGGGGGTCGAAAAGTAAAGAATCATTAAATATTTCAAATCACTTAAGAGAATGTGTATTGACTAAATAATTACGTTAAAGTTTAATTATACAGCAAAAAAAGAGGCAAAATTATTTTGCCTCCATGTATAACAAACCTAACTATTAAAAGTTTGGTAATAAATATTGTTTTCTGGATTCAAGAATTTTATTAACCTGATTCACTTCGAGGAATGTAGTTCCAAATCCTTCGCCAAAACTACCACTCAAATAACAAACGGCATCTTCGCGCTCAACCAATCCCTTTGTCAAAAGATCCTGTAATGCTTGAATAAAATATTGTTGTGTATTTCCTTTTCCTTCTTGAAAAATAGGATATACACCATATGACAATGCTAACAAACGTGTTGATTGCTCATGATAACAGATAGCGTAAATCGGAATTGCACCCCTATATGCTGCCAAATAACGTGCTGTACGACCGCTATACGTATCGGTTATTATGGCTTTGGTATCCAACTTAGTGCAAGTTTCAACCGCTGCATGACACAAAAACGAAGTTAAATCGTTGGTACTGATATCAATTGGAATATCGTTTTCCGACATTTTGGTAATTTCAGCTTCGCGAGCTATTGATGCCATTGTACGAACAGCCTCAACTGGATATTTACCATAAGCAGTTTCGCCACTTAACATCAAAGCATCGGTACGATAATAAATTGCATTGGCAATATCCGTTACCTCAGCACGTGTAGGACGCGGATTTTTTATCATGGTATGTAGCATTTGAGTTGCTACAATAACTGGTTTTTTGGCTTTTACACATTTGCGAATAAGTCTGCGTTGTATACCCGGAATTTTTTCCTGAGCTACTTCAATACCTAAATCGCCACGTGCAATCATTACTCCGTAGGTATATTGCAATATTTCATCAATATTATCAACTCCTTCCTGATTTTCAATTTTTGATATAATCTTGATTGGGCTATTATGCTCATCCAATATATTCTGAATATCCAATAAATCCTGTTTGTTGCGCACAAAAGAGTGGGCAATAAAATCAATATTATGCTCGATAGCAAATAGTATATTGCGTTTATCACGCTCAGTAAGCGAAGGCAAATTAATACGAACTCCTGGCACATTCACACTCTTACGACTACCTAAACTACCATCGTTCATGGCTTTACACAGCAAATAATCATCCGTTTTCGATTCAACCTTTAAATCTATTTCACCGTCATCAAAAAGAATATCGTCGCCAACCTGTAGATCGCGAACAAAAAACGGGTAATTCACAGCTATACATTCGTAAGTAGAAGTTAAGTCAGGGTTTCCAACCACCTTAATTACATCACCAGCTTTAATTTCTATTCCATCGTTTTCGGCAATGGTTGTACGCACCTCAGGGCCCTTTGTATCCATCAATATGGCAATATGATTACTTACAGCACGTACGTTATTAATAATTTTAAGGAAACCTTCCTTTTCGAGATGGGCCGAGTTCATACGAACAACGTTCATACCTTCAATATACAATTCGCGAATAAAATCCACATCACAGCGTTTATCGCTAATGGTGGCTACAATTTTGGTTGATTTGGGCATAAAAAATTTTTTTTGGGGAATTTACTTTGACAATACCTCTAAAACAAAGTAAAAATGATTACTAAACAAATACAATTAACAGAAAAATAAATTACTTAAACGACTCAATAGCCAATCGGTACGAGTCAAGTCCAAAACCTACCACACAAGCCTTGCAGGCTGCGCTTAAATAGGAATGATGCCGGAACTCTTCACGCGCATGCACATTCGAAATATGTACCTCAATAACAGGAGTTTTTATAGCTCTAATAGCATCGGCAATAGCAATGGAAGTATGCGTATAAGCTCCGGCATTAAGTATAATACCATCGTAGCTAAAACCAACTTCATGAATTTTATCAATAAGCAACCCTTCTACATTCGATTGATAGTAGAATAATTCAAATTCGGGGAATGTAGTTTTGAGTGTTTCGAAATATGATTCGAATGTCAACGAACCGTACACATCCGGTTCACGTTTTCCAAGAAGGTTCAAATTGGGGCCGTTAATAATTAATAGCTTCTTCATATTGAGTTTTTATTAATTCGACTACAAAGGTAGCATAAATTAAGCTATTTACAAAATACAGTAACAGAACCTATGACATGGCAACTTACAATTGACATGGGCAATTCATTTCAGTCTACACTTACGGCTGATAACCCGATTTATTTAATACCACCTGATAGTCAGTCGATTTCATTAATTCTTGTAATGTAATATCGGCATTATTATCCATATATGATTTTATAATTTGCCAACCTACCCATGTTCCCAGCCGGCCAGGCGATTCTTGTGAAATGGTAGCTGTAAAAGGCGCATCGTTCATGTATTTATTAATGAGCAATTGATCCGACGAATAGAGGTCTTTTTGTCCTACAATGCTATTCCATATTTTTTCTTCGTACTTACGACTCCATTCCCACTGAAAACGACTGTAGCCCATAATTTCGTTAGGCATTAAGTCGGGCATAATAACCGACAATAAATATAAAACTTTTCCACGGTATAGCATGTTTTCCAATAATCGATTCTGGCTTGCATCAAATTGAAAATGCCTAAATAGAATTCCCGAAACTACATCAGGTGCAATACTTGCTGGGCGCATATTATACAACATATACTTATAGCTTATTTCGGCATACTTTGGATAATCGGCACCTAAATACAAGTCGAGACCAATGGCTACAAACTTATCTTCGAGTATTATGGAGCGATTAAAACCCGAAACAAAGAAATATACAGGAGGTGTGCTAATTTCAGGAAAATATTGCTGTAAATAACGATATGCTTTGTTTATATGTAATTGAGTAGAATCAATATCGGAGAATTCTTGTGTAACATCGGCATTTACTTTCGAAAATTCTTTATTAGTTAAGAAAACACCAATCATGCGTGCTACTTCGAGTGTGTCGGTAGGATTAACACCCATTATTTGCTCTACATAATAAGGCATAAAATCGGGATAATCTGCATACATTTTTCTGACAACTGTACGCAAATTGGCTGTATCTGCATTGATAAGCAAAGAGTCGAACCGAATAATCTGAGTAGTATTATCAACTGTAGTATTATCCACTTTAAAGCGGTTGCTTTTAGTACATGAAGTACCTAAACCAACAAGCAGGCTAAAAACCAGCATGTAAAATATATTTTTACTCATATTCTGAAGTTTATTTCTTATTAAAAAAAGGCGTAACGCCTCTAATTTGCTTAAAATCAGATTTATTACGCCATTTTATTTTTCTTAGTCAAAACTCTGAATTCAGAACTCAAAATTCGTCTATTTTCTAGCTTTCAAACGCTTTTGTTGTTCGTGTTGCATTTTTTCCAAACGCTCCATAAAACTACTCGTTTTTTTAGGGGCATCCTTTTTAGCATTACGTTTGGCATGTAGTTGAGCAAGCATTTTCTTCTCGTCAACTGTAGCTCGTATGGCATAGGTTTGTCCAATAGAGATTAATGTTGATATAAAATAATAATAACTCAACCCTGAAGCATAACTATTGAACATAAACATAAACATTACTGGCATAAGGTACATCATCCATTTCATCATGGCACCGCCCATTTGATCGGTTGTAGGTGTGTTTGCCATATTCAGTTTGGTGTACACTATGGTTGTAACAGTCATTAATAATGTGAATAAACTAATGTGATTGCCAAAATAGGGTGTAATAAGTGGAATGTAGGTATTCCAACTCCAAATTGCATCGTACGACGAAAGGTCAGTTGCCCACAAGAAACTTTCCTGACGCAATTCAATTGCTGCAGGGAAAAAGCTAAACATAGCAAACAATATTGGCATTTGAAGCAATGTAGGTATACACCCACTCATAGGACTCACACCTACTTTGCCATACAATTCCATAGTTGCTTTTTGGCGTTCAGCCATTTTCTCAGCCGGAATGCGCGCATTTATTTCATCTATTTCGGGCTTCAATACTTTCATTTTAGCACTCGAAATATACGATTTGTATGTGAGTGGGAAAAGGATAAGTTTAATGGCCAAGGTCATCAACAATATTATTAATCCAAAATTGGAAATAAAAGTACTGAAGAAATTAAACATTGGGATTATGGCAAAGCGGTTTACCCAACCAAAAATGCCCCAACCAAGTGGTATAATACTACGTAATAATAATTTGTTTTCGCCTTCCAATTCCTTATCATAAGAACTAAGCACTTTGTACTGGTTTGGGCCAAAGTAAAATTGAAAGTCTGTGCTCGATTTTCCGCTCGGATCAAAGCCTACAACCATATCAGCAGTATAAGATTTCAGGTAACCACTGTTTTCTGTTTCTTTTACACTTTTGATATTTGATGAAGTAAAAGCATCTTTTGCTATGAAAATAGAGCTAAAAAACTGACCCGAATACGATACCCATTTTAATTTATTTGGAAGCTTTTTCTCGTCGTCGCTGGTTGCACTCAAGGTTTCTACATCATCGGCTACAAATTTGTAGTGTACTTGCGAATAACGTTCCTCAAAAGTATATCCTTTTTCTTGCTGACGAATTTTGGAAGCCCACTGCATTTCCAAAGAGTTGGTTCCAGCAGGCATTACTGTATTCATTTGATTTGCTTTAAGACTAAAGTCAAGCATATAATCATTTGCAGGAAGCACGTATACAAAATCCAAATAAGCTCTAGCTGAAGTTTTCAGACGCATGGTAAGTGTCTGATTCCCTTTATTGTCTCTTGTAATGGCACCCGCTTGTTCGAAAAACAAATTGCTTGTATTAACTACACGATTATTATTGGTAACAATAGTAAAACCAAGATTACTTTCGGCTTCGTTAAATAAAATCAGCGGCAAAGTATCGTGTGTTTGGTAATTTTTCAGTTGAGCCGAAACTATGCGTCCACCTTTAGTAGAAACGTTAAGTTTCACCAACTTATTTTCGAGCACAACCATTTTTGATTCGCCACGAGCAGCTACATCAAAAGCACCAAAAGCGTCGGACAATTGAGCTGTATCGGCAATTTGAGAATTTATAAGTGAATCGGCTGGCTGAACAGCCTGTTGTGTTTTCAACTGTTCTTGTTGAGCTAATTTTGCTTCTTCAACCAATGCTATTGAATCATTGTAACGTTTTTGTTGCGCTATTTCCTGTTCGTTAGGTTTGTTTAGAACCGAAAATCCAACAAGTATAAGACCTATAAATACAAAACCGAGAATTGTGTTTTTATCCATGTGTTAATGTGATGATGTGTTGATGTGATAATGTGTTGATTTGATAATATGTTGATGTGATAATGTGTTGATGTGATTATTTGTTGATGCAATGTATTAATCGTTTTATCATCACATCACCACATTATCACATCTATATCACCACATCTATTTTTCTATTGCCGATTTTATAAAGTTAATAAATAAAGGATGTGGATTTACAACTGTGCTGCTGTACTCGGGGTGAAATTGAACTCCAACATACCATTTATGTGAGTTAAGTTCAATAATTTCGACCAAATCCGACTCCTGATTCATACCGCTACATGTCATGCCTGCTGCTTCGAATTGTTCTTTAAACGCATTGTTAAACTCGTAGCGATGGCGATGGCGTTCGCTTATATTTTCTTTTCCATAAATTTTGTAAGCTTTTGAACCACGTTTGAGTTTACATTTGTAAGCCCCAAGTCGCATACTGCCGCCAAGGTCAAGAATGTTTTTTTGCTCCTCCATAATGTCCACAATATTGTAAGGAGTGCTAGGGTCAATTTCGGTGCTGTTAGCATCTTTAAGCCCAATTACGTTTCGAGCAAATTCAATGGACATGGTTTGCATTCCCATACAAATTCCCAAACAAGGTAAATTGTTTTCGCGAGCAAATTTCAATGCCACAAATTTACCCTCCATTCCGCGTTGCCCGAAGCCCGGTGCAACAACTATGCCATCGAGTTTTGACAGTTTTTTATCCACATTTTCTTCTGTCAGTTTGTCCGAAAGAATCAATTCGAGCTTCAATTTGCGATTATTATATGCGCTTGCATGTATAAGCGATTCGATGATAGACTTATAAGCATCAGGCAACTGTACATATTTTCCAACTAAACCAATGCGTACCTCATCTTTAGCACTTTCAAGTTTTTCAACAAAAGCAGTCCATTTTGTCATGTCGGCCTGGGGAGTTTTTGCTAAATCGAAGCCCATTTTGGTCAATACTACTTCGTCGAGTTTCTCTTCCTGCATATTCATCGGCACGCGATAAATTGAAGGAACATCGATAGATTGCATCACAGCATTTTGTTCCACATTACAAAATAGCGCTACTTTTTTACGCATTTCGATGGGAATATTATGTTCAGTACGCAAAACTAAAATATCAGCTTGCACACCTTGCTCTTGCAATGCTTTTACTGAGTGTTGTGTAGGTTTTGTTTTAAGTTCTTTGGCTGCAGCCAAATAAGGAACATACGTAAGGTGTACGATAAGGCAATGTTTGCCAAGTTCCCAACGTAGCTGACGAACACTCTCGATGTATGGTAGCGACTCAATATCGCCCACAGTTCCACCAATTTCGGTAATTACAAAGTCGAATTCGCCTTTGCTACCCAATAGTTTTATGTTTCGTTTAATTTCGTCGGTAATGTGAGGAATAATTTGTACGGTCTTGCCCAAGAAATCACCCCTGCGTTCTTTGTTAATTACATTTTGGTAAATGCGGCCTGTTGTTACGTTGTTTGCTTTACGTGTTTCGACACCCAAAAAACGCTCGTAATGACCTAAGTCCAAGTCAGCCTCATGACCATCAACAGTTACATAACATTCGCCATGTTCGTAAGGGTTTAAGGTTCCCGGATCAACATTGATGTAAGGATCTAACTTTTGATTGGTGACTTTAAAACCGCGGGCTTGCAATAATTTACCGAGAGATGCCGCTATAATGCCTTTGCCAAGCGAGGAGGTAACACCACCCGTAACGAAAATGTACTTAGTATCTTTCACTTTATTTTTTTACTTAAAATTGCTATTTATGTTGCTGAATTTTAAGTCTGCAAATTTCGGAAAAAAAAACGAATAACGAAAATGGTTCAATTAAATAATTATTAAAAAAATATCAATCACAACTAAACAATATTTCATATTGCATGTTATAACATATATAGTTCAAACAAGTATAATAAAACGAACTTAATAAAAACAATGTATCACGCCTATAATTAGGCAATTAAAAACAAAATTATCAATATGGAAAAGCCAGTAATTGCTCAAAAAAGTCCTTATGTATTAGAAATGCAACCCGGAAGTTATTATTATTGCACTTGCGGAAAGAGTGCTAAACAACCATTTTGCGATGGATCGCACAGAGGCAGTGAATTTACGCCCAAAAAGGTAGAAATTGACGACATTAAAAAAGTAGCTTGGTGTGGTTGTAAACATTCATCGAATGCACCATTTTGCGATGGAACACACGCTAAATTATAATTAAAAATTAACAATTAAGAAAGAAATGGAAATAAAAAAACTCTCAAATATTGCCGCATGGGTTATAGCTGGGTTATTAACTGCACTTTATACATTTAGTGCATACGGAAAACTTTCCAATCCGGCACAAATGGAAGCAATGAAACTTGGCGATTGGACAACCATAATTGCCATTGGCGAAATTGTATCAGCTTTACTGTTTTTAATTCCTAAAACGAATAAATACGGCACGCTTTTGTTAAGTTCGTACATGGGTGGTGCCATTATTTTACACATGACAGGATCTACGAGTATAGTAATGCCTTCAGTAGTATTAATTTTGGTATGGGTAGTGGCATATTTACGCAATCCAAATTTTTTTAAACTTTAATACATACCATGCGTTTAGAAGACGAAATAAAAGGGCGATTCAGAAACGAATTCCACAAAGGGTTAATAAACCTAACGTACACAACTCGGACTTTGGGATACAAGTTTTTGAGTGAATTAAAAAAACACGAAATTACCGAACAACAGTATAATGTACTGCGCATTCTTCGTGGATTTCGGTCTGAAGCTCCTTTGTCAATCGGCTTTATAAAAGAACGTATGCTCGATAGAGATTCGGATGTTAGCAGATTGGTTGATAGACTATTCAACAATGGGTTGGTACTTCGGAACGAAGACAAAGATGACCGTCGGAAGAAATCGGTCGAAATCACTGAAAAAGGCTTAGCGCTTTTAAACAATATGCTTCAAGTTGAACT
>CAIWIS010000393.1 GCA_903912795.1 uncultured Bacteroidales bacterium | reverse complement strand
AATTTCCCGACCCAAACGCCACCTGATTTAAATAAAATGGAATCGCCGGCTTGAAAAGTGGTTGCATTTACCTTGTTAAGTGTTTTCCATGCCTGAGCTATTAATCTACCAGTATTAGCATCATTGCCGGAATTGTTGTCGATATAATAAGTTGTCGCATATAGCTTATTAACCGAGAAATAACTTATTGCAATAATAATAAAAACTGTTGTGACAAAAGCATTTGATTTTGAAAACTTATTATTTCCCATGTTATTTTTTCAATAGTAATTTTATTTAAGTATCTTACAATACCAGTGTTTTTTATACGATACTTTTTGTAAAAGTAAAAATAAAATTGTAAAACACTAATTGATATTCAGAAATTTACAGCAGAATTAATCGATTCGAAGAAAGTGTTGGGCTTTTAATGCTATTAATGGGATAGTATAAAAAATAGAGTGTTTAAAAAACACTCTATTTAATAAAACTAAAACACACACACTTATTTTAAAAATGGATTTGCTAAAACTACTTTATCAAATTTAACTGCTCCATTTTCATAACTTGATTTTTTGAGATAAACACCTTTAACTGGTTCTTTGATTTTCACTCCATTCAGTGTAAAATACTCTTCCGAAACAACTTTTGATGTATAATCCAACTTGTTTATACCGGTCTGTAACGATGCTTTTGTGTTCGGAACTGGTAGGCCGGTCAGAATATAAGCTGCATTCCGCCACAAGGTCAATCCGTCATTTGTTAAATTTAAGCCAGCGCTTGCACATAATGGACCAATATTTACACACATAGTAATGATACGTTGCGGGATAGTTACACCTTCAAGGGTCGTATTCGCTGGTATATCGTTCACTGATAATGTAGCATCTGTGATAGTTGATGGTTGTGCTAATAAGGTACTTGCAAACGAACCGCTTGTATACTTAATATAAGCCATTCCTTTGATGTTTGTGGTTGCAGTGGTAAGTCCGGCTGGATTGGCAGTTGAGTTAATCAGCTTTATTTGATTATTAGCATCGATGGTACATGCTTTAAACAAATCATTGTTATTTTGACCTGCAACAACAGTGACATTCAAATCTAATGGCTCTGCATTAGTACCTGCCCATGTTCCAACTGTACCTGTATAAAAAGCAGATGAAGGTCTGAATGAGTTTGGTTTGTTGTAAATGGTGGGCTTTGGCAAGGTGCTAAATGCAAGTGAGCCACCCGGTTTTAGAATAGCGTCAGCTGATCCAAAGCTTTCCTGAACAATAATTAAATCGTAAGTATCCAACCCTGCTATGGTTCCTGTTGCTGCAACTTCAAAAACAGTTACTGCAAAATTCGGATCGGCTTTTAATAACTGAATTACAGGATCGTTAGCAATAGTAGTGGCTGAAGCATCCATAGTAATTCCAGATTTTGTACAGAAAGCAACTTTTTTTTGTGCATTTACACTTAGAATGCAAATCATTGCTAAAATAAAGAGTGAAGTTTTTTTCATAAGATTTTTTTTAATTGTTTATAATAATAGTTTTTGAAATATATAATTGCAAAAGTCGTCTTAATTTGGTCATTTTAATACAATTTTAGTACATATAACTAGAAAAAAAGTACATTATGCGAGTTATAAAAGATGTTAGTTGGCAATAAGAACTTTGTAAACCGACTGTTTTGACTTTGAATTTACAGAAACCATATAAACTCCTTTTAAAAATGTTTCTGTTTTATTTTCACCTACTTGCAATGAAAAATGAGCCAATTTACGACCTTGTATATCAAATATATTTACTGAAATCGGTTCATTTGTTGCTGCAATCTGCAATAAATTATCTTTTATTGAAAGGTGAATATTTTTCTTGTTTTCAAGTTTTTCATTGGTTGAAGTTATTCCATACACTAGTTCCAGGAACTTATCAGCATAGCGTTCGCCCATCATTATTACACTCGGAGCATCGAAATGAATTCCATCCGACAATAAAACAACTCCATTGGCATATACAAAATCAGAATTAGGAATATAACTTTTTACGCCTTGAATAACATTTACATTGAAATTTTTGAACTCTGGGCGTACAACATCATCGGATAATTCGCCACAAATAAATGGTAAATTAGGTAGATTCAACTCTTTTCTGAAGTTCTCGGCCATGGTTTTCATGTAATTCTTATATGAAGTATATTCAGGAGCTCCAGTTCCACTATCAGCAGAGCCTTGATGCCATATTATCCCCTTCACTGTTCCATATTTTGCAACTTCCCGGATGCGTTTCACTGTACCATCGTAATTTGCTTTTCCGGGCTGATACCAAAGGGTAATCGATGTGCCACCTTGCGCATTTACCATAATTCCAAGCGGACGGGCAATTTTTGGTTGAACTTTTTTTACAAACGAATAAGCAGGACTTAATGCTTCAATCGTTACATCTTTTGAGATATTGGAATAACGATTCATAGGATTTGTTGCTGGTTCCATAAAATTAGAACCATTCAGCAAGTAGACATTTGAAATTGGCGCTGTACCTTCGGCTGCATACGATGCACGTCCACCCATTTGCGATTGTCCCATTGCCAGAACAATGTCCATTTCGGGCAGGCGATTTACAATAACTTTATACTGTTTCTCTACCGAATTGTCTGCTGATTTACAAGTGATGGTTGCAGTTTTTTCGGCAGTTGTACCTTGCAAGTTTGTTGGAAGTGAAACTGAGTAAGTAGCATTTGCATCGACGCATTGTGCCATAAACGGAGTTGTTTCCACCCAACTGTAAGGCACATTTACGGTATATGTAGTTGTGTTTTTGTTAAAAGGAACAATAGATTTTCCATCGGCAGAAATTGAAGCTAAATCGGCAATGGTGGGAGGAGCTGCTAATTGAAAAACAACACTGTAACTAAGTGCTCCTGCTATATTGGTCACAATAATTTTTGTAGTACGCTGACTTTCGGTTCCTGTCAGATTTGCAGCAGGCGTAATATTTAAAACAGAGCTAGTTTCAATAGCTGTGGCCGTGGCGGTTGGAACAGTGGTGGTATTCCACGGAAGTGTTACATAATACTTGTATTTGCTGGATACAAATCCGTCAAGTACAGTGCCATTCAATTGAATATTTTGCAATCGTAAAGTCGTAACGTCTTTTTCAGTATACTGAATATGTGGATAAAAACCACTTGCATTTTCTTTGGCATGCCAGTTGACAATAATTCCGGCACCTGATGAAGACTTTACAACATCCCTGTCACGCATCCTGAAAGCAATAAATTGAGCATTCGCGTTGATAGAATCTTTCACAATATTTGTGACATCCCACTCGTAGTATTTTGCACTGATTCCTTGATCTGCAGTTGAAGCTGAAGCAAAATAAGTAGTTGCATCGGCACCAACCTTGTCGAGTTTATTGTTTGCACTGAGTCCATCTTCTACCCACGCAGTTTTTGCCACTGGATAAAGGTCCAAAGTATGTGCTTCTTTCAAATCGGCATACATGCGGAGTTTAATATTCTCAACAAATGGAGAGAGGCCACTTATATCGAAACGTAGGAAAACCTCACGACGAAATTGCGAACCGGCAGTAGAGTGGTAGGAGTAAACGAATTGCTCTAAGCCTCTGATTTCATCTCCTGTTCCGGATGTACTTCTGTAAATATAAGTGTCGTCAAATACTTTTAATTCCTGAGTTTGTTGGGCTGTAGAATTTTGCAATAAGAATAAAAATACTAGGAAAAAGATTGAATGCTTGTTCATGATAAAAATTAAAGTTTCTGAGAAATGGCTGATACCATATAAAGAAAGTGTAGTTGTTTAATTTAAATAAAAAAATAAGCCTCATCAAAGCTGTGATTTATAGCAATGATGAGGCTTAATAGGGGTTATTTTAGCATTATTTTAAAACTTTCATTGTTCAAGCGTACTATGTACAAGCCTTTTTGCAACTGCAGACTCTCATTGTCGTTATTGATTATTGTTTGTTTAATCATTGTAGCTTGTAAACTGTATACCGAAATCATGGTGTTTTTTGCATTTAAGACCTGAATACCATTGGCATTAGGAATGAGCATGATATTGGAATTCGTAGCCTTAATTCCTGTAGAAGTATCGTAGGTTAACACTACTTTACCTGCAGGATTGCTTCGGGTCCAGTACGCAGGGCTGTTTAAAGCAGTAAAATCGTTAAGCACACTACCTGTTACTTCAATCAGCGTTGCTGCATCGCTATTTGCAGGCGCATAGCTGTTAGCTAAGGCCACATTCATGGTTAGATTTGTAAGATCAATGTCGGCCGCAGTAGAAGTAATTTTACCGTACTGTGTAGCCGATGTAATCAGCGTATTAGCAACTGCACCTACAGGAAAAGCAGGAGTGGCACTAAATCTAAATGTACCAGCATTATTCAAAGTAGGAATAAACCATATTGCAGCATTGATGGTGGCCCCAACATTATTCGAAACGGTTACATTGCTGAAGTTACTTCCGCCAATTGTTGAAAATGAACCTACTTTTAAAGTTCCGGCATTTTGCACTGACTGAGAAACACTGCCAGTTAAATTTAAAGTTGCAGCGGCAGTTGGGTTAATATCTAAAGTAGCACCTGATGCTATCGAGATATTGCCTTTTATATTGATAGTTGTTAAACCTAAAGCAAATGAACCCTGAGTTACCGTCAGGTTATCGATGGTTAACGCACTTGAACCCGTTGTACTCGTAATATTGCCGTTTACATTGTATTCAAAGTCGGCATAAGTTCTTCCGCTTAGAGAAGGACTGGATGTTGATTTATGAACGAACTTGCTACCAGCTTGGAAATTCACTACGGAACTTGGAGCAGTTGCTGCAAAAGGATTACTACCTGCAACATAGTTAAATGTAGAACCGCTTTCGAAAACAACTGAATTCAACGAGGTTGTACCAAACGGATTACCCGAAAATCCGGTGCTTTCGGTAAACGAACTTCCATTTTGGAATGTAATACCACTGGCATCAGTAGCAATAAGTCTGTGAGCAGTTGTTGATAATGTCATTGAACCTGCTATCAATCCGGTGGCTCCGGTGCCAACAGCTACGGTTATAGCATTGGTTGCCTGAGCGAGGTTCAGTGCCGAGCCGGCTGTAACAGACAAATCAACACCAGTAGCACCTGCAATGGTCAATGTGGCTGCAGCAGCCGATTGCAACTCCACAGTGGTGTTATTTGAAATTGACAATTGCCCAATGGATTGAGTTGTCAAACCTGTTAATACAACGGAACCTCCTCCATTTATCTGTAATATATCATTTATTTCAGGGGTGGTTCTTTCTGGTGTCCAGTTAGCAGCAGTTGCTACCGATGCCGTTCCGGTTTGATTCCAAGTATACGTAACTGGTGTCTGAAGCACTCTACCGCTGCAAGTAACATTTACCGCTGTTGCTCCACCTCCAGTACATGTTACAACTTCACTATTATAGGCTGCTATGGGCAAACCACTTTTCAAGCGAACATAGACGGGAGTTGATAATGTGGCAGAAGTATAGGGAATATTTACAGAACTGCTGAAATTTGTATTATCGGTTGAAACTTCATAGTTCGTTGTACCGGCAACAGCAATATCACCCGGAAAACCGGTAAGATTTGTTCCACTCAAATTAAAAGATTTAGAAGCAGATGGACCTGATCCGGTTGTGTAAATTAATCCTGTGATGGTCGAAGACATCGACGATAATGTAGGTGCAGTTGATGCAACAGTTACTTTAAAATTATCGATATAATAATTAAAAGTAACTGTACCACTTGATGAGTGGCTTTGGAAATAGCCAAATGAAGTCATAGCAACACTTGTATTTGTATTATCAACAGCACTTCCAATCAAAGTTGGAGTGGTAGATGGATCAGCAAGCCAATCGGTTGCTGTTACACTAGCTGTTTCGAACAAGCTCCATGTATCGTCAGCTGGATTATAGGTTACTTTAATGTTTGTATAGCTATTACTAGCTTGAGTAGGTGGCGAAATGATTGATGTGTAAGTAGCCGTCAACCCCAAACCTCCAGAAAATTTGACCAATTGATAACCAACTGTGGCTGAAGTTCCGCCCATTATGGCATAGCCTTTACAAGTAGTACTTAATAGATCTGCTTCACTCGCAACCAAAACAACTCCAACAGCACGACCAGCCAATGTGCCGTAATTTCCAGAGCCATAATTCTGACGTAAATTCATGGACCAGGTAACCAAACTAACATTGGACTTTAATGTCGAATTAAAAGTACTTCCATAGGTAGAAAGAGTACCTGTCAAGTAACACTGACCAACAGAAGCATGTCCTCCTATCATTTTAAAATAAGGCACAGTACCTGTTGCTGTAGTGCTTTCAATGATTGGATTTGATACGGCAGTGTTATTTGTAAGCGTATACGTCATTGTTGGAGTACCCCCTGAAGTAATGGTGCGTCCTGCTTCGCTAAAATCGTCAAAAAACACCGTTGTCTGGGCATTTACTCCCAAAATACCTAAAATTCCAAAAATCAATGCCAGCGAGAAGCATCGAGCTAATTGTGAAAGGGAAAATCCTTTTTCAGTTTTTGTGTAGTAATTTTTTTTCATGATTTGATTTTTTTAAATTAACATTAAAGTTATGTAATTAAGCGATAGCAAAAGTATTCACATTGAGACAATAGAGATAAGAAAATTATACTAATAAGAATAAATAAAGGATATTGAATTTCTAAACTTCCCGGAAGCAAAATACTTTCGGGAAGTTAGAATAGAAGTTGCATTAGCAAAAGAATATAGTTTATTGAACAATAAATTTTGCCGATTGGCTGCTATTTCCGTTTTTCAAACTGATAATGTACAATCCTTTCGAAAATGAATTTGTATTGATTGAAAAATTGCTGTCATCAATGTTTTCTTCAGCCATCTTCTGACCATTTGCAGCATATATTTGATATTTATTGAACGAAGTATCTGTTAGCTTTACCTGCAGTTGTTTTGTATTATCCCTAAATATTTTGAATGAATTTTGATTTACAGTTGCAACACCCGATGCTAATTTAACTACGGATTCCCAAGTTTCTCCTATTCGAATACCATCAAAAGTGGCTTCAGGAATGGACCCTGCAGTTGGAGTTCTGAAATAGACTCCTGCCATACCGCCGATGATAGCAGTACCTCCGGAATTCCATCGATAGGCATCAGTTTCTGAAGCAGCTGCATAACTTAAAGTGGCTGTTGTAGGCTCGGAAGTTCCTATAGTTGGATTTACGTAAAGATCAACGATATCATCGTATTTACCGGTTTCTTCGGCTAGAGATGCTGCAGCACCTGTCATCGTATATTTAATTACTAGTAGGTGCGTTGTATTTACCGCATAGTTGCTTGACCATACTGACGCCGGAGAAGTGGCACTAAAAACGGCAGCTTTTCCAACACCGAATTGAACATTGTCGCCAGTCACTTTTACACTTAAACGTCCCCTGACTACTTGTGTAGAAGTAGTAGTCAAATCCGTTTTTAATCCCATGATAAATTCAAATCCCGTTTTGTCTCCTGCGGGGACGTTAATTAACGTGGATAAGTAAATCGTTTTTGGTCCAGTATATGGAGCTCCAGCAGTTGGAATCAGGTTAGCACCACAAAAAAGCTTATATACATCCTGACCATTATTATCAAGGACCTTTAAAGCTTTACCAATTCCAGAGCTCGCGTAATTAGGATATGAAAGACCTTCGGCAGTAATATTAAATGAATTCGTATTCGAATTTGTACCGCTAATTGTTGACCAGCCGGTTGTTGCGTCAGTATTGGTAGAGCTTGCAACAGGATTCGATACCAATGCATTTTCTGCAGTATAGTTGAAGTTTTCTTCAAACAATAACTGAGCATTTAAGTTTGTACATACAAAAAGTACAAGAAAGGAGAAAAGGAGTTGTTTTGTTTTCATAATGGTATTTTTTTTAAGTTTAAAAAAATAAGTATTCTATTTATAACTACACAAAAGTAATTTTTTTAATCATAAAAGCATAAGAAAATCATCCATAAATATAAAAAACGCGTTCAAAACACATAATATTATTTTTATTATTATCCCAAAAAAGAATGGTGTTCAAAAAAAGATGAGTCATATTTCAGACTCATCTTTTAGTTAAACAACACTGTGAATTAAAAATTCATAGCTAAAAAAAACACCTAATATTTCATTATTTTATTTACTACTTTTCCATTTGCACCAGAAATTTGAATGAAATACATACCATTTGACAAATCTCTGCCTGAATCATTTGTACCATCCCAAATTGTTGTATATTGCCCTGCATCTTTATTTGAATTCAACAAACTTTTTACTTTTTGACCCATTGAATTAAATACACTTACTTCTATTGTTTGATCTTTCTCTAATGTAAAATCGATTGTAATTTGATTGTTGAAAGGATTTGGGTAACAATTAGCCACATTAATCCCTTCTGATGTTTTAGAACGATTCATTTGAGGGGCTTTTGACAGACTCGCAATCCATTGAGCTTTGCGCTCAGGCCATGCATTCAAATCACCAAGCGGAAATCCATTATCGCCAGCCGTATATGATTTTGAAGTTGTAGGGTAAGCAACATCCCACTCAAAAGCAAAAATTGTTGAAAAGTTATAAGATTTTAAAGTCGCAGCTTTAGGGTTTAGATTCCATTCTTTAACGTAAGCCAGCAAATCATCCGATGATGAAGTGTTGTTGAATTTCAACTCTTCACGAAACCAAAGTGCATCGTTTGTATTACTTCCAGCCCAAGTTGACAAACAGTTGTTGAGTACTCTTACTGTTTTTACCGAGTCAGGCGCTGTTACTTCATTGAAAAAATCTTCAAACTTCTTTTCGTGGTAGATATTATTGTTTCTTATTATCACTTTTTGAGTTACTGGTTGACCCACTTTTGTACTATCATGCGTGAAAACAGCGAATGCTTTGTCCGTTTGAGTTTGCTCTTCTCTATAGGTAATTATTGGTGTTCTCGAAGTGTTTGGAACACGATCTCCGAACGCTAGTGGATTGACAATCATATTGTTTGTTATTTCAACCGTATCAGTCCTTGCTAATTGGAAACAACCATGACGCCCAGTACTATTAAAGAGAGATACATGATCTAACTTAAATTTACTGATTTTCTGTCCGAGCATACTCCGAATAAATCTGTCGGTGTTATTATAAAAAGTGGAATTCTGAATAACTATTTGCTTCACCCTGGTCGGAGCACGATTATCAATTGTACGACCATTACCACCATAGCCTAGCAAGTGGCCAGAATTTCCTATGACGCAGTCAGAAATAAATAAACTTATATCATCAACCATAAGAGTAATATGAGCTTGCGTATTATTCTGAATCTTACAACCTTTGAGAGTTGCAGTAGAAGCAAGACCGTTCAATTCAATTATACGGGCAGGTAATTTACCATTTGGAAGAAGTCCATCCAATTCAATATTTTCCATATAAAGATTTTTTGAAGGACGTAAAATCGTATTATTGCCACCGGTTGTTGTTAGAGAAGCCAAAATTACAGGATTGTAATTCTGTTGTGCAGTAGCACCCTGAACAATAGGCGAAGCCACAAAATATAAATCAAAAGCAGGATATGTTATTGTTCCAACTGTTGTTGCAGCACCTGTAAGCGATGACACATTCAGATAGGCTTGCCCTCTTTGAAGTTCATACTTGGTAATCACACCAGCAACTCTGTTGGGAGCATCGGCTGTGATAGCCTTGAATATCTGGTCATACTCCAGCTTATTGGTTTGAGCTGTATCTTTGGGATTAATACCAATGATTTTTACAATTCTTTCAGTTTGGGCTTGTGTTTGTTGGGAAACAAGCATCAAAACTACCAAAACGAATATGTTAATTACTATTTTTTTCATGATCTTATTTTTTTATTTTCAATAATTATTGTTAAATACATAAATTATTTAGAAAAATTATATTGAATACCTATATCGAAAGTGCTTCCGTACAATGTTTTAGATGTTAGATAATCAGGTGTGTAACGGTAATTTTGATCAGGTGCATTCGAAATATTATTGGCATTAAACAATACATGTAATGATTTTAATATTTCATATTTAACTGTAGCGTCAAAACTTAAACGGTGGTTGACATGATTTTGATCAGCTACACTCTCTGAATTTACATTAATACCAGACAAACGGTAACCCTGATAAGCTGAAGAAACACGACAGCTAAGCTTTTTGTAATCATAACCAAGCCATAGATTACCTGTATAATCAGCTTGCGATGGCATTGCACTTTGCACTTCTTTATAATATGATTTTGTAAAATCAACAGACATTACTGGTCTTATATCCTTATATAAGGTCAAACCATCTACTCTGTTCCATTTTTTATAGGTTGTTTCAGACCATAACCTGGTAACATTTACACCCAAAGCAAAGCGATTGAATGGCGATGGCAAGAAATTAAAGTGGGTTGTATAATCAAACTCAATGCCTTTTACCCAAGCTTTAGGTAAATTGATGTAACTTTCATTTAAATCTACCGGACGAGGAGGGAGGCCGAGCTTAATGGCTTCTTCCATCGACATTGTTCCGTCGTTCTGAGCATAAAACATATTGGAAATATCTTTATAGTATCCTCCAATTGATAACATACCGAATTCACCTGTATAGGCAGTTAAGGATGCATCGTAGTTCCATGATGTAGCATGTTTCAAGTCAGGATTTGATCTGCCAACAGAATTTTGCTCTGCAGTATATTTAAAACGGGGAAGCAACCATAAATAATCTGGCCTTGAAAAGGTTTTAACTGCAGATAAACGTAAATCAAGCCATTTAGTGGGTTTGATTTTTAAATGAATGCTAGGTAAAATTTCTGTGTAATTTTGAGTGGAAGTATCTGGACGAATAGAACCACTCGTGCCCTGATCGCCACCAATGGTTGAGAAATAACCATAATACGTACTATTGGTATTTTCAACACGCAAGCCTGGTACTAAAGAAATTATTTCTCTGTAATTTAATTTCATCATTAAGTAACCAGCCGAAATTTGTTCGTAGGTTTCATAATTATTATGATCAGAACTTGGATCATAATTCATTTCACCGGGCTTATTGTGATTGGTTTCCCATTCCCTTACTTTTGATTCATCAATGTTAGGATAAAATTCATATCTACCATCGATTATTTTGGTGGCATCAGCTGTTGTGAAATTAGCTGATGAAATTTGACCAGATGTTCTAAATTCGAGTGGAGTTGGACTATTAGCTATGATGTTAGCTTTGTCATTGGCTCTCATCAGGTAATAGAAAGGATTATTTGTTGTTCTAGAAAACCGATCTCTTTTTTCTGCTGCATATTTTCCTCCAATTTTCACAAAACCACCAATTGAACTACCTATCTTAATTGGAATTTCAATGTCAATTTTTGCAGAATTGTTAGTTTGATTCGTTTTACCTGGTGTCCAAAAAGCTCTTTCTAAGTATGTTTTTTGATCAATAGCACCATTGGTACTTGTCACAGCTAGGCTATCCCATAACATATTATAATCTGTTATGTCATTTTTATTATTCTGACCTGTTTTTAATGCATATGGAGCATCAGTTTTGAAAACTAATTCCATGTCGTACTTTTCTTCTGCTTTCGTTTGCACACGGTTATAACTCCAATCAATTTTTGCTAGTTTTAGGTTTAATTTTCCGCCAATTGTTGTGTTCAAGGTGTTTGTTACCGATTCAGTAACTCGGGGTGTAGTTAGCATTTCACCCGATTTTGAAATTGATTGTGATTGCGAATAACCATGTCGTGGTGAGCTATTATACATTCCAGATAAATAAATAGAACCCATATCAAACTGATAATCAACAAACATGTTTCCACCGATTCGTTTACGTTGAGATTCGTTTCTACTGATAGATGATGAGCTTACATAAAGGTTTTTAAGACTTTCGGCGGTACTTTGATCTGGTTGATGATATGCAACATTTAAAGCCTCTGAGTTTCTAGCCGTATTTTCATAGTTAGCTTGAATCATTAGTCCCAATTTTTTATCCAGAAAACGTTGAGAAAAGTCCCATGAACCCTTATGATTGCCAATTTGTTGGTCTAAACCTGCATATCCGCCATAAAGTCTGAACTGATTTTTTGCTCTATCAGGAGCTTTTGATACAACTAAGTTAATTGTTCCGCCAAATGCATCTCCGTCCATATCGGCTGTAGGCGATTTATATACTTCTATACCAGAAAGCAATTCAGGTGAAATACCACTTAAATCAACAGAGCGGTTATTTGGATCAGTTGCGGCTTGTTTGACACCATTAATGGAAATATTGCTGAATTTTGGATCGAGTCCTCTAAGCACGATCTTAGATCCCTCTCCACCACTACGTTGAAGTGTAACTCCTGGTAAGCGACCAATAGCTTCAGCAACAGTAACGTCTGGTAAATCACGTATTTTGTCTTTAGAAATAACGTTGACTAACCCATTTGAATTTAACTGTTGGTTTATGGCTGCATTCTGCCCCGTACGCTGGGCAGTTACTTCTACTTCACCAATGGCCACCATAGCCTGGTCAAGATCAATTTGCATTTTCTTATTTTCACCCGATTTTACAGTTACTTTAATTTCTTTTGGTTTATAACCAACATAAGTAATAAGCAAAGTGTAATCTGCAGGTTTCAGATTAGTTAGTCTAAACTCGCCATCCATATCGGTTACTGTACCTACTGAAGTCCCCTTAATGACAATAGTAGCGTAAGAAATAGTTTGTTTAGAGACTAAATCTTTTAAAATGCCCGAAATTTCGCCCGAAGTACTGTTCTGTGCATATACAGAACCATACATGCTAAATGCAAAGAAAAGAGCGATTGTTGCAATTCTAATCATTTTACGTTTTTGTTTCATAATTCTTAAATTTTATTTGTGATTATTTTATATTAGAGTCAACTAGTAAAAGTGTTTATTTCCTTAGTGGCTTAAACACAACTTACCCCAGTTTTTTATCAAATGGATTTTTGTTGTAATATTCAGTTGAAAGCATTGCTTCATCAGGTCCCGTAGGTGGTGACGACTCTAAAGCCAACGAAATCTCATTATCCAATTTCACACATTCCAAATATGGTTGAGTATATACTTTTTTTTCTATTATAGTATTCATAGCTTTCGTTATTAGTTGATGATTATTTTTCGGGTTGTTTTGGTGCCTGTAATACTGATGGTTACAAAATAAACTCCGGCATCGAATGCTTTATCTATTACCATGCTGCTACCTGTCATTTGAGTGCTGAATAGTTTCTGACCAATAGCATTGCAAACAGTTACCGTTGCATTCTGGTTCACAGTACGTTGTATTGCTATTTGATTGTTTTGGTTTTTATAAACAGTCAATGGCATGCTATCGAAATTATCTTTTCCTATTGCGGTTGCAACTCCACTTGAGCGGAAAATGACACTAAAACGATCCGTACTTGTGGTTTCGGGGCTAAATTGATACGATGAAATACCATCCGTTAAATCAGTTTCGGCCAACGTTACATTGTCTTTCAATATTACCTTTACGCCCGTAGGCAAATTACTGATTTCATTGGCTTTAATGCTGAATGAAGTCGCACTTCCGGGCACAAATCCCAATCCTATTGGCGTATCAAGCGGCATGGTGCTCATACCATTAATCACTAATTTTTCAGTACCTACCGAGGTGTAAATTTGAGTAACCGTATTCGCTTCTGCAAATTTTGGTGAATCAAAAGCATCGTAAGCATTGGAAGCAGCAGCATCGAAATAAATTAAAGCTTCATCGGTAGTAGTGCCATTGTTAACCTGTACACGTAAGCGTTGACGATCGGTATTTTTAGCTGCCGGAGCTTTTAAAGGATTCGATGTTTGATGCGAACGAGTCAGGTTGCTATTTAGAATCAAATCACCTGATGCTTTGGCTCTAACCCAAAATGCTTGCATGGGGGGAATAATATTTGTAGTCCCTGTTGGTGAAAATTCATCAGTACTTGAATTGTATGTTTTAAACGACCATGAAGCATTACCACCACTATTAACATCACCTGCATTTGTACGATAATAAATTGAAGGCTCAATAAGTGAAGCATTGCTACTTACAAAAGCTGAAGTCCATGTTAAATGTGAAGGATACGGATTCCCAATCAGATTATAACCAACTGCAGTAGTAGTACTACCTTTTGTTAATGCTACAGTTACATCACCGGCATTCAATTTTCCACTTGTTTCAGTTGCAAAAGTAAGCGTTGCTCCAGTTGCATCTGGCAAAGCAATATAACCTTTACCAGCAACAAAGTCATTGGTGGCTACGAAAGGTTGTGTTAACCAACTTGCTCCGGCTT
>CAIWIS010000392.1 GCA_903912795.1 uncultured Bacteroidales bacterium | reverse complement strand
ATTTTTTCAAATCACTTTCGGCATTGTTGGCACACATCAAACCGTTTACCAAGGTTGGGTGCATGTGCACAACAAAAGCAAAGTCGATTACATTATGCATTGATGTTTCTACCGAAGGACGTTTGCCTTTCGTGATAGTTGCATCTGCCAAATCGTTTTTAACTTGTTCTTCACGTTCAGCCGCATTAGCACTGTAGGTTTTTTCGGACATGAGGTTCAGTTTAGCTCTGTCAAGCACCGCAAAACCGTCTTCGGTAATAGTTGCCAACGACGAACCACTGGCTTTTACCCAAAGTTTTTCTGCATTTTTGTACGAAGTGTTACCACCACCGGCAATTACAAAACGGCTATCACGGCCGTAGAATTGCGATATTTCGATTAATTGTTGTATTTCTTTCATATCTTTTTTTAAACCGCCCCTAGCCCCTAAAGGGGAACTAAGTTACTTTCGTCTCTTAATTTGTGGCAATTGTATTTTGAGTTCTCTCTATTTATCTAAACTTCTTTGTTCGCACGCTCTAAAAGTCCCCTTTAGGGGATTTAGGGGCAGATTAAATATTTTGAATTAATTCGTCTCCCAGCTTAATAAACTCTTCCCGTTTGCTTCTATCTGCTTGACCGTTAGCATCCACGTAGCCACGTAAGCCTTGTGCAACCAAATGCTGATGTGCCGCTACCACGCAAACACCTTCGTAGTTGATTTGCATCAAGCGCTCAGTAAGCGGCGTGTTGTTACGGGCAAAAAGCTCAATTGGCTCCATGGCAGGCGTGTTGTGCTCGCTACCGAATGTCACCACAAAACCCTGATCGTGTAAATAGCTGGCGTATTTTTCCAGCAATTCCACACCATTACGGGTAGTAATAAATTCTACCGAATGGAAACCACGTTCGGTCAATTGCTTAGCCACACGCTCCAAATCGCCTTCAAAATCGGTATAACCTCCTTTGGCATCATCGGCCAGAAAAGGATAAGTTGGTATGCCACCACCCGCCACGATTATATCGCAAACGGTTTGCATGGGCAAAAATGCCTTTGGATCTTCGGGCACGAAAGCGCCACCTCCTGCTTTGAGCATATTTCCACGGATTTCGTTTTCAACACTGGCAAAATCAAACACATCCGATTTTAATTCTTTTCCTCCAAATAGTTTCACAAAAAGATCCTTGATTTTGGTCTCGCTAACACATACTTCGTACACTTTCTGACGTAAAGCTTTCGCCAAATGGCGTTCGCGAATTAGTCCCGTTGTTAACTCAGATTTAATCCATTCAATGTCGAGTGTGAATCCGGCATTTACGGCGTCGAGTATTTCATTTACCTTGCCACACATAGCTTCCACCTGTGCATTCGACTCTTTAATAACACCTGCCAACTGCGAAGCGTACGTTTCTTCGAGTTTGAAAGGATACGAAAGTCCTTTTCCACTCAGATAGGTACGGCCGGGATTCCCGGGGTCATTCACACGTAAACCGGCTTTCTGGTCTTCTTCGTTCAAACTAATAAATTCGATATTGAACAAAGGATATAAACCCCGCGATTTACAACCTTCAGCCCAAGCCTTGTATCCGGCTGTGCTATAAAAATCATTAATTCCTACTACTTTTACTCCTTCAGAAACAGCCATATCCAATGCTTCGTCGATATTTTTAAAAGCACTAAATGAATTTGGTGTGTGAAGGTGAGCGTTTACTTTTGTGATTGTCATATTTATATTTATAAATTTCAGTTTATATTTTTAGAAATCAACTTTTGATATTTAAAGTTCATTTCTTTTATCCAAAACCTCGTTTCTACGGATTAAAAGTTCATTTCTATAAATTGAAAGTTCATTTCTATGAATCGAAAGTTCATTTCTATGTGTTGAAAGTCCATTTCTATGGATTGAAAGTTCATTTCTACAGTTTTAAAGTTCATTTCTATTGTACAATAATTCAACTCTTTTAAATTAGGAAAGAATTATTTAAATTCAGTCATTGACAATTTGTCGACAACTCAAATTACAATTCTCTCATCATAACCCGTGACAATTCATCACACTTAACTTTTAGTTTTTTTGATGTGCTAAAACTGCACCTCAAAGTTTAATTTTCAAGTGTCCTGTTTTTGAGGACAGTTGCATTTTTAATATAAGAATAGAAAGTAGGAACTTTCCTTCTACCGCGTCTATGCGAAAAACGCTCAGAAAAGGCTTTCCATATTCAAATATGCAAGGTAAAGTCTTGCTTTTAGTTCTGACATAACGGAACATTATGCCAAACAAATTATTAAACTACGCTCAACAAGCATAAATTCAGAGCTTTTGAGACGATATTCAACAACCGAATAAAATAAGAAACTAATTATCAATCGTCATCACTATTAAAGAATCTATCATCTTCATAATCGCTAAATCCATCACCATATGCATCATAGAAAGCTTCTTTGTCTGAATAGTCTTCTCTTTCTTCTTCTACTTCTCCCTCATAATAATATGAAAAACCATCTTCAGATTTATAACTTTCAATAGCGTTGCTGATTACAGAATTAGTATACCGGCCATAATTTGGATCGGATTCTTCATCAGTGGGATGTTCAAATTCATAACCAAAAACAGTTTTAAACCACCATTTAAAACCCTTTGGAGAACACTTCCACAAAAACATAGAAACCATAAAATCAGCAAAATTTTTATATGGTTTTACAACACTATTTCTAAAGTTTGACTCTCCATTTGAGAATAAACCAATATTGTCTTGAATTGCAATAATGAATTCAAACTGAATTCCTAATTCATCAATTTTGTTCTTGTATTCTTTAGGGAGTAATTCAATTATTTCTTCGTCTTTCATATTAATTTTATGTAGGATTTATCGATTGTAAGTTTTTTGTTCACAATAACATCACTTCAACTTCTATTAGCTCAAATATGATTTCATTAAATAATAAAGTATTCCAAATCAAACTTTCATATCACTTCATTCTTTTCTGTTTTGAAACAAACGAGAATGTTTCGTCTAATTTTAATTGTGTTTTCTTCAAAAAAAACAAAATTTGCAGTATTACAATGGATAAAATTCCTCATCTGAAGGAAAACTTTTGATTTTCTCTGACACCTCAATATTTGTTAAACCTTGAGCTTCAAAAACAAATTGGTCATTAAATACTGCTTTATGCCACCATGAATAACCTTGTGGAGATAAAACCCACAAAAATGTACCATGAATAAAAGCCGCAAAATTGCTATAATCACTCATGTACATTTTTTTCAAATAATCTGGATCATGAGATACTGTTGTAATTCTTTTTGTCGTACATGCCATTAAATAGGCCTCCTTTAACCCAGTTTTGACCAACTGGTTTTTTCTTATTGGAGGAAGAATTTCCCAAATTTCATCATATGACAAATCTTTAACTTCAGGAATTTTTTCCATAACTTTAAATGACAAATAATTTTATTAATAATAAGTATTTTACCACAAAGACACCAACCCTTTCCAGAATCAGTGCCTTAGTGGTTATAAAATTATACTCCCAATTTCGATCTGCGTACAAACTCGGCATCCGTAAAGTTCTGACCAGAAATATATCCTGCCAACGGTTGAATGCGTTCGTTAATCATATCTAGGAACCAGCTTACTTGTGGGAAGAATGAATCTTCCAATTCGAATGCTGGAGTAATCCAGTTGCGTGAACCAAGTACACAAACCGGAGCATCCAAATAGTTGAAGCAAAGTGTGCTGATATTTGTAGCAAAATCGTTCAAGAACGAACCACGTGCGCAAGCATCGCCAGCCACAATGATTTTACCTGTTTTCTTCACCGACTCCACCACTTGTTCGTAGTTGAAAGGTACCAATGAGCGAGCGTCGATAACTTCTGCGCTTAAGCCGTATTTCTCTTCCAGTTCTTTAGCAGCAGCCAAAGCAGGATATAATGTGTGACCAACGGTTAGGAATGTAATGTCTTTTCCTTCTTTTTTCACATCTGGTTCACCGAATGGAATTTCGTAGTAACCTTCGGGAACGCCGCCTTTGTGGAATTGCTCTCCAATTTCGTAGATACGTTGGCTTTCGAAGTAAACCACAGGATCCGTTCCTTGCAAAGCCGAGTTCATCAATCCTTTTGCATCATAAGGAGTTACAGGGAAACAAACTTTCAAACCCGGGATTTGAGTTACCAACGATGTCCAATCTTGCGAGTGTTGTGCTCCGTATTTTGAACCTACCGATACACGAAGCGTGATTGGCATTTTCAAAACGTTACCGCTCATCGATTGCCATTTAGGCATTTGGTTGAATACCTCATCACCACAACGACCTAAGAAATCGCAATACATAATTTCGGGAACCACACGGCCACCGCACATAGCGTAACCAATGGCAGTACCCACGATAGACGCTTCTGCAATTGGTGAGTTGAACAAACGGTGATAAGGCAAAGCCTCAGTCATACCGCCATAAACGGCAAATGCTCCACCCCAATCGCGGTTTTCTTCGCCATAAGCTACCAACGATGCATCTTTGTAGAAACGATCCATCATGGCTTCGAAAATACCGTCGCGTAATTGATATTGTTTCATTTTGCTGAATGGTTTTCCATCGGCATCAAACGCAAAACGTTCTTTAGCAGCAATTTTCTTTACACGTGAATTATCAGCTATTGGCATCAAAACATCTGGTTTTGCAGTCGACATAGAATCAACTGAACCATTCGAGAACATCATGTCGCCAATGATTTGGGCGTTGTTCATACGTGGAGAAACTTCATCGTCGATAGATTTCAGGAACATATCATATACCAATGCTTTAACATCAGTCCATGTTGCGTCCAAATCTGCTTGCGTTGCTTCACCAGCTTCAATTAATTGTTTTCCGAAAGAAGCAATACAATCTTGTGCTTCCCATGCTTCCACTTCTTCTTTTGTACGATACGAAGACGCATCAGAAGGTGAGTGACCGCTATAACGATATGTCAATACGTCCAATAAAACTGGACCTTTTTTCTCTTCAAGAATAACACGTTTGCGTTTGTAAGCATCGATAACAGCCAACGGATTATAACCGTCAACACGCTCAGCATGCATTTGCTCCGGATTTACACCTGCACCAATACGAGCTGCAATATCATAACCCATGGTTTCGCCAGCAGTTTGTCCGCCCATACCATATTGGTTGTTCATAATGTTAATGATAACAGGCAATCCACCTTGCATATCACCTTCCCACAACTGACGGAACTGATCCATAGAAGCGAATGTAATACCTTCCCAAACCGGACCACAAGCCATTGAAGCGTCACCAATATTAGCAACAACCAACCCTTTTTGGCGGTTGATTTTTTTGTATAATGCGGCACCTACAGCAATATCACCCGAACCACCTACAAGAGCGTTGTTAGGATAAACACCAAATGGAGTAAAGAAAGCGTGCATTGAACCACCCAAACCGCGATTGAAACCGGTTACACGGGCAAAGATTTCGGCCAATGTTCCATAAACGAGGAAGCGGCGAGCCAATTCTTTTGTAGTACCTGTAAAATCTTTTTTCACAACATCAAGTACAGCTCCGTCGAAGAATGATTCCATTACTTCTAACAAATACTTATCGTCACATTTGTGGATAGCCGACATCCCTTTAGCAAGGATTTCGCCGTGTGAACGGTGACTACCAAAAATATAATCGTCAACGGTCAATGTCCACGCCATACCAACTGCTGCCGATTCCTGTCCGATAGACAAGTGAGCAGGGCCAGGGTGGTTGTACGGAGTTCCGTTATATGCACCAGCAATTTTTATCTGGTTAATCATTGTTTCGAACTCACGAATCAACACCATGTCGTGATAAATGGTTTTGAACTCTTCGTTGGTAAAATTACCTTTTTCGTCTTTTACCGTTTTTTGATATTGATTTACCGGAATCGGTTGAAATTCCACAAAACCCGGCTTCCGTGCTTCCGACGGATCAATGAATTGTACTTTTGGCATAATGTTTAATATGACCTCACCCCAACCCTCTCCAAAGGAGAGGGAGAATACACTTAATCAAGTGATTGAAAGTGAGAAGTTTTTTATTTTATTATTTTTTTTGTATAAATGATATTCTAAAAAGTATTTTCTGAATTTATTAAAACCTCGAACCGAAACGCTCATTCCCTCTCCTTTGGAGAGGGTTAGGGAGAGGCTTTAAAATGCAAATATCGTTTCTTTAAATATCTCACTTACAGTTGGATGTGGAAATACCACTTCCTGTAATTGTTCTAAAGTCATTTCTTGTTCGATAGCCATGCAAGCTCCGTAAATCATTTCACTGCAAGGATTTCCTAACATGTGAACACCAATTACTTCGCCGTATTTTTCGCCTACCAAAACTTTACAAAGTCCGCTGCCACCTTCGTTTTCAGCTACGAAACGTCCGGCATAAGCCATAGGCAATTT
>CAIWIS010000391.1 GCA_903912795.1 uncultured Bacteroidales bacterium | reverse complement strand
TATATATATACTATAATATATAAAGTATTAGTTTATTAATTCAATCTTTACATAATACCATGTACAATCCTGATATTATACGATTTACAATATTGAATAGGATATTTATAATAAATAGTCGCATTACAATTGTTATTTACATGTGTAATATTTATACGTTTGTATTTTATTTGCATAAGTAAAAAACTTAGTTTATATTTGTACATCAAATTACATTCATACATTTATCTATTCAACATTGTATTATGGACGAAAAATCTAAAATTGAAATTCTTATGAAAGAGTTTAATTTAAACTCTGCTCAATTTGCCGAAGAAGTTGGAATTAAAAACTCTACCCTATCGCATATTCTGAACGATAGAAATAAACCAAGTTTAGATGTATTAAAAAAAATACTCGGACGCTTTCAGAAAATCAATCCTGAGTGGCTTATTTTGGATGCAGGTAAGATGTATAGACCTGTAATTAATTCTCAAGAGCCCACTTTATTTGATATTATAGAGTTAACTGATAGTAATTCAGATAATTATATAAATAAAATGCCTGAAAAAAGTATTCCTGAAAATGTTTCAAATAATTCAGAACCGGAAGTTAAGCTTGAAAGCACTCCAATTACAAAAATTGAAAATGAAAACGTGACAAAAATTATCGAACAAGTCTTTGTTCCAAAAATTGAATACAAATCAAAAAGCATATCGCGTATTATTATTTATTACGATGACAACACTTTTGAGGAATTTGATTCTAAACGTTCAGTCTAATATATTTTTCAATTTGCCAATTCAACTATAATTTTGTACTTTTGTCGAAAATTAATTATTGAGATATGTAACTTTCATAATTTTACATAGTTCTCATATACTGATAGTTACAATGGAGAAGTACATGCTTGATTTGGTTGTTAAAGATAATTTAAAGCTTAACGACCAATATTTTTTACTCATTTTAAGCGGCAACAAGGCATTACCCAATATGCTTCCAGGTCAATTTGTCGAAGTACGTGTTGATAATACGCCAAATGCATTTCTACGTAGGCCTATTTCAATTAATTTTATTGATTATCAACGTAATGAGCTTTGGTTGTTGATTCAAATTGTAGGTGAAGGAACTCGTAAACTAAGTGAAATTAAGTCTAATGATATCCTAAACCTTTTGCTACCTCTTGGTAACTCATTCACAATACCAAATAGGCATAATATAAATGTGTTATTAGTTGGTGGTGGTGTAGGAATTGCTCCACTTCTATACTTAGGCTATAAACTACAGGAAAAAGGTGTAAACTGTCATTTTTTACTAGGTGGCCGATCAAAAGATAATTTACTTCAATTAGAACAGTTTTCGGAATATGGTAAAGTATATACAACTACTGAAGATGGTACTCATGGCGAAAAAGGATTTGTCACTAATCATTCTGTTTTATCAACTAAATTTGATTTTATATATACTTGTGGTCCAACACCTATGATGAAAGCTGTAGCTAACTTTGCAAAACAAAATAATATTGAATGTGAAGTATCGCTAGAAAATACAATGGCTTGTGGGTTTGGTGCTTGTTTATGTTGTGTAACTGATAGTATTGATGGTCATGTTTGTGTATGTACCGAAGGTCCTGTTTTTAATATCTCAAAATTAAAATGGTAGATTTAAGAGTAAAATTAGGTCGTATGGAGTTGAAAAATCCGGTGATGACTGCATCTGGTACTTTTGGTTATGGTACTGAGTATAAAGATTATGTTGATTTATCTCGAATTGGTGGTATTGTCGTTAAAGGCACTACTCTTCGCGACCGTCAAGGTAACGCCTATCCTCGTATGGCTGAGACCCCTTCGGGCATGTTAAATGCTGTAGGACTGCAAAATAAGGGTGTTGATTATTTTATCGATAGCATTTATCCAACTATTAAAAACTATGATACTAGCATTTTTGTAAATGTATCAGGAAGTACAATTGATGACTATATTATAACCGCTGAGAAATTAAACGACTTAGACAAGATACCTGGTATCGAATTAAATATTTCCTGCCCAAATGTTAAAGAAGGAGGAATGGCTTTTGGCACTAGCTGTTTGTCTGCTAGTCAGGTAGTTAAAGCAGTGCGAAGTGTGTATAAAAATGAACTTATGGTTAAGCTTTCGCCTAATGTAACCGATATTTCTGAGATTGCATTAGCCGTGGAGGCCGAAGGTGCAGATTCTATTTCATTAATTAATACTTTGTTGGGAATGGCTATTAATGCCGAAAAGCGCAAACCATTACTTTCAACTGTTACAGGAGGCCTTTCTGGGCCTGCAGTTAAGCCAATTGCTTTGCGAATGGTATGGCAGGTGGCTAAAGCTGTAAAAGTTCCTGTAGTAGGTATGGGTGGAATTATGAATGCTACAGATGCAATTGAATTTATTTTGGCTGGCGCAAGTGCGATACAAATTGGTACAGCTAACTTTATCGACCCTTCTGTATCTGAAAAAGTACTTGTGGGTATTGAAGAGTATTTAATTCGTCATAAATTAAGTTCTGTAAATGAACTAATTGGAGCATTAGAGCTTTAATTTTTTTAATGTTTCGAATGAAAAAAATTATATTCCTTTTCATTCTTGTATTTACTTTTTCAAGCTTTTTGCAAGAAGAAAATACTATCGACGTTAATCAACAATTGATTGACGAAAAAATTGTTTTGGTTTTTGCTGGTGATATCATGGGACAT
>CAIWIS010000390.1 GCA_903912795.1 uncultured Bacteroidales bacterium | reverse complement strand
CGAGATACGGAAGCCTTGCGTTCTTGCCCCAAAAACTCCGAAAGTTGACTCAATGTTTTGGCTAATCGAAAGGGCGATTCGTAAAAAATCATGGTGCGTGTTTCGCTTGCTAACTTAGTTAGGCGTGTTTGTCGGCCTTTTTTCTGTGGCAAAAAACCTTCGAAACAAAACTTATCACTGGGTATACCCGAAGCTACTAATGCAGGTACAAAGGCTGTTGCACCAGGCAAACATTCCACGTCAATTTCATTTTCGACACATGCGCGAACAACCAAAAAACCAGGGTCGGAAATAGAAGGTGTGCCAGCATCCGAAATCAAAGCTACTTTTAAGCCCGTTTTTATGCGTTGCACAATATTTTCAACAGTTTTATGTTCGTTAAATTTGTGGTACGATTGCATGGGAGTTCGTATCTCAAAATGCTTCATCAAAAAACCACTAGTGCGCGTATCTTCGGCCAAAATTAAATCAGCTTCTTTCAATATGCGAATTGCCCGAAAAGTCATATCTTCGAGATTTCCAATAGGAGTAGGGACTACTGTTAGTTTCATACAAACTTCCTTTTTACAATCTGATAAAAATCTTCAACAGCTTCGTTTGTTTCATCCCAACCATATTTCGATTTTAGGAACGACATGGCTTCGTTCAAAGTGGCCAATTGATTGATGTAAGAAAGTGTTTTGTTCATGTCCTCGCCATTGGATTTGAAGAGTTCACGCTGAAACCGAAAGCGATCGCCAATGCTAATGGCTTGTTTAATATCAGTGACTTTTTTGTTAGCATGTGTAGCACTTAGCGAATTATCCACTTGCGATAATTTTTCATTGCGCGAAGTAGTTTGATTTCCTATTTTATCGGCAATAGTTACTTTTTTTTGCTCTTCGGTATGTTTTATTACTTCCGTTATTACAGTTTCGGTAGTAAGTGTTGTTTCAGTTATTGAATTATTGTTCTCTATTTCAATGGTTTGCTCTATAGTAGTTTCGGTAGTTGTTTCAATCTCGTCCATCTGAACTTCGATAAATGCCGGCTCTTCAATAATTGGGTCTGCTGGTGCATGTATTTCAATAGGAACTTCAACTTCACTGGGTTCAGGTAAAATAACAGGCTCAAGTGCTGCTACAGGCTCAGGCATTTCAATGGGTTGCTGTTCAATAAATATTTCTTCAATTTTTACCTCATTTTGATTAATATCAGCAATTTTAATGGTTTCGAGGTTTTCTTTATTCCCTGCAAGTTCATCCAGTATGGTCTGAATATCCTCCGTTTTACGTTTTGCTAGCTGAATGATTGTTTTTGGGTACTCATTCATTTCCAAAAAACTTTCGGTAATCATACCTAACTCTTCGATATTTTTGTGCAATAGAGTCACTAATAATTTTCTGTTCATATCTTTTTTTGTAAAAATAGATTTTTGGTGTGATATTTTTTTAACTTTGCAGTCCTGTTTTCCGAAATCGGGTGTAAAGTTACAATATTCATCAGATTAACGAAAAAAAAACAAACTTATTTCAATAAACTATCATGATTTATTCAGAAAAAAATCATCCTATACAGCAAAAACGTGGAAGTATCGAAGTTATTTGCGGTTCCATGTTTTCCGGAAAAACCGAAGAGCTTATCCGAAGATTAAAAAGAGCCAAGTTTGCCAAGCAAAGTGTTGAGATATTTAAGCCCAAAATTGATACGCGATATTCCGAAGACGAAGTAGTTTCGCATGATCGTACTGCTATTCGTTCCACACCAGTTGAATCGTCGGGCAGTATTTTGCTTTTCTCGGGCGAGGTAGATGTTATTGGTATCGACGAAGCGCAGTTTTTCGACGAAGGTTTGGTAGATGTTTGTACCAAATTGGCCGATCAGGGTATACGAGTAATAATAGCTGGTTTGGATATGGATTTTAAAGGCGTTCCTTTTGGTCCTATGCCAGCACTATGTGCCATTGCCGAGGATGTATTTAAAGTACATGCAATTTGTGTTCGTTGTGGTGCACTAGCTTATGTGTCGCACCGCCTTGTTGAAAGCGATAAGCGTGTTCTCTTGGGCGAAATGGCTGAATATGAACCTATTTGTCGTGATTGTTTTAATGCCACCAAAAAATATTAATCGTCCTATCACATTATAATGTCGAATACGCTTTCGAAAAGCAATAATTTAGCAACAGATAATATCGCTAAACTATTATGGATGTATACCTTGCCGGCCATGGTAGGTACGGTTGTAATGTCGGTATATAATATAGTCGACCGCATTTTTATTGGACAGGGAGTTGGTCCGTTGGCTATTTCGGGATTAGCACTCACTTTTCCATTTATGATAGTGCTTATGGCATTTGGCATGCTAATTGGAGCGGGGTCGGCATCGCGTATTTCTATAACACTTGGCGAAAACAACAAAGAAAAAGCTGAAAAGATACTTGGAAATGCCGTTACACTAACTTTCATTATTTCGGGAACTGTAGTGCTATTCGCCATGCTGTTTATGGACAATTTGTTGTACTTGTTTGGAGGCACTACCAATACCATACAATATGCACACGATTATATGAAAATTATAATTCCGGGTGGCGTGCTTACAGCCTTGTATTTTGGACTGAATAATATTATGCGGGCATCGGGGCATCCACGTAAAGCCATGTTTAATATATTGTTAGGTGCTGTTTGCAATATAATACTTGATCCAATTTTTATTTTTGTTTTTCATTGGGGAATTGAAGGTGCGGCTATTGCAACCGTTATTTCGTATTTGGTAGGTACAATTAATGGTGTGACACATTTTATGCTCAAATCAACGCCTTTACGTTTTCATCTTAAAAATTTTAAACTCGAAAAAGAAATAATTAAGTCAATAATAAGTATAGGACTTTCGCCTTTTAGTATGCAAATAGGTACCAGTTTGGTGGTGATTCTTATCAATAGTACTTTGTTGAAATATGGAGGTGACTTGGCTATCGGTGCTTATGGTATTATCAACAGTGTTAATATGTTGGTTGTAATGTTTATCATTGGGCTTAACCAAGGTTCGCAACCTATTATAGGATTTAACTATGGCGCTAAGAACTACGATAGGGTGTTTAAAACACTTCGTTATGCCGCCATTGTAGGGACAGGCTTAACCACTCTTGGATTTCTAATAGGTACATTTTTGCCACATCAAGTAGTTTCGCTTTTTACACGCGACGAATCGTTGCAACAAGTAGCCACTGTGGCGCAACGCATTTCGGTAATGATGTTTCCTATTATTGGATTTCAAATTGTAGTTTCTAACTTTTTTCAATCAATTGGTAATGCCAAAATAGCCATCGTATTAAGTTTAACTCGTCAATTTATTTTTCTAATTCCAGCCATTTTTCTGTTGCCTCCCATTTTCGGATTAAATGGAGCATGGGCAGTTATGCCCGTTTCGGATGGTTTATCTGCTATAGTTTCGGCAGGTACATTTTTTTGGTTTTACAAAAAGTTTAAAGCAGAAACGAAATAAATCAATTGCATTATTTTATGTGAAATTCTTGCATAATTATGTAAGGATGTTTCGTATTTCAGTTATTTTTCCCACCTTTGTTTTCTCTTTTTTAAATATAATAAAAAACAATATGATAAAACAGCTAATTTTTACTTTGCTTTTAGCATTTATAGTGATTTCGTGTAAAGCAACCGATAAAACAAAATCGACGAATAGCGCGCCATTTAAAAATATGCAATTAAGTTGCGTAGCATTTTATAATCTCGAAAACTTATTCGATACCATTAAAGGGCCCAATAATGATGAGGAATACTTGCCTGACGGTGCAAATAAATGGAGCTCCATGAAATACAATTCGAAATTGAAAAACATGTCGTTAGTAATTTCGCAAATGGGGATAGATATTACGGCAGTAGGCCCGGCAATTCTTGGTGTATCCGAAATTGAAAACCGTGGAGTGCTCGAAGACTTGGTGAAGCAACCATCAATTGCAAAAAGGAGTTATCAAATTGTACATTACGATAGTCCTGACCGTCGTGGAGTTGATGTAGGTTTGCTCTATAATCCACGTCTTTTTACCGTATCCAATAGTAAATCATACCGTTTGCGTACTGAAGATTCTACTTTTCTTACCCGCGATCAACTTATGGTAAGCGGTTATTTACTAGGTGAAAAAATTCATGTTATTGTAAATCACTGGCCTTCGCGCACAGGAGGCGAAATTCGATCGCAGCCCAAACGAAATGCCGCTGCAGGACTTACACGCTCCATTGTTGACTCACTTTTCAAGGTTGACCCCAAAGCTAAAGTAATAGTAATGGGCGACTTAAACGACGATCCATTTAACGAAAGTTGTGCCACCATTTTAGGAGCCAAGAAAGAAGCTGCCGATGTAAAGCCAAAGGAATTGTATAATGTGTTTTGGAAAACATTGGACAAGGGGATAGGTTCACTTTCGTACAACGATCAGTGGAATTTATTCGACCAAATAATTCTTTCGCATGAGTTGGTGAATGGCGATAAATCGAAGCTTACTTTTTGGAAAGGCGATGTTTTTTATCGGAATTTTTTGATTCAACAAGAAGGTCGATATAAAGGTACACCGCTTCGAACCCATGCGGGCGGCGTTTGGCTCAATGGCTACAGCGATCACTTACCAACAATGGTTTATTTGGTAAAAGAGCAGAAATAAACCACAAATTATTTCGTTACAAAAGATTTTTTTTATACTTTTGCACCACTAAAAAATCAGCGGGATGTAGCTCAGCCCGGTTTAGAGTACTGGTCTGGGGGACCAGTGGTCGCAAGTTCGAATCTTGTCATCCCGACTGCTGAAAATAAAAGACTTACACGAAAGTGTGGGTCTTTTTTGTTACAGACCTGACATAATTCTAACTTATTCTTGACACAAATGGTTTTCGGGGCTTTATTCTCGGATTGGCGGTACTCCTGAACAACGCACCGATTAGATGTAATAACTTGCAGTGAGCTAATTGAACTAAATATTTGCACTATTTGCGGACCTTTTGCTTGATCAATGCGGGCTTTGCGGGCTTTTTGCTTGATTACATTAACTCATAAAAAGTTCCAACACCTGCATTTGACATTTTTATAAGATTAAAATTTTCAACAAAATCTTTTAGATCATAAGTCGCAGTTCTATTAAATATTTGATTAATTTCCTGATACTCTCTATTCGTAAGCTACCTTTCTCTTTGAGATACAACACGGCTCTTATTTGCCTTTCATGCAACCCAAGTTTTGATAATTGGTCTTCAGCAAGATTATCTTTAAACAGCCTTACAATAAAACCACCACCATCTTCTTCCATTAATGGTGAAAGTAGACCTGCTGCTTTACAAGATTCAACAATTTTCATAATACCACTTACCCACGAATTATTATAACTGCCACGAAAACAAGCTCCGACAAGAATTGGATTTTGAGGATAAGAACAATGAGATTTGGACAATATTGAGTAAAACCGTTTTTTGTTGATAAAATAGCCAACTTTCTGTTTTTTAAACCACAGAAAAAAACTATCTTTGCATGCAAATCCATAAATAGAATAACTGTTAGTTAAAATACTGAATATCAGTAAGTGTGTTAATTTCGAATTTCTATTTTCTTATATTAAACACAATGATTCAATTTTTCCAGACTCCCGCCCAACATGTTTTTGTGGTTCAAAGCAAAAGCAATTTGTCGAACGAAGATGTTAGTAAATTAGAATGGCTTTTTAGCGAAGCAAAATTGACAAATCTGTCGAGTATCGAAGGTAACTTCGTCGGTCCGCGCCGCGAAATGATAACTCCCTGGAGTACAAATGCCGTTGAAATCACTCAGAATATGGGTATCAGCGGCATTCTTCGTATAGAGGAGTTTCGTTTGATGCCACACACGCCATCGGCACAAGGTGGTTTGGAATACGACCCCATGCTCGAACGCATCTATTCGGGTCTGAATCAGGAAATCTTTACCATCAACAAACAACCGGAATCAATTTTATATATTGATGATGTTGCTGCTTACAACGACCAGGAAGGGTTAGCATTGAGTCCCGACGAAATTGAATACCTGAATAATGTAAGTAAAAAAGTAGGTCGTAAATTAACTGATAGCGAAGTTTTCGGTTTTTCGCAAGTAAATTCGGAGCATTGCCGTCACAAAATCTTCAACGGTCAATATGTGATTGATGGCGAAGAAAAAGAACTGACACTATTCAAACTTATTCGCAAAACCTCGGAAGAAAATCCAAATAAACTTGTTTCGGCTTACAAAGACAATGTAGCTTTCAATGCCGGACCAAAAATTGAACAATTTGCCCCTGCCAGTGGCGATAAACCTGACTTTTTCCAAACAAAAGAAATTGATTCGGTAATTTCGTTGAAAGCAGAAACACATAATTTCCCGACTACGGTTGAACCTTTCAACGGTGCTGCTACCGGAACAGGTGGTGAAATTCGCGACCGCCTCGGTGGTGGAAAAGCGAGTTTACCTATTGCCGGAACAGCTGTTTACATGACTTCGTACGCTCGTAACGACAAAGGTCGTGCTTGGGAACAAAATATCGCTCCACGCAAATGGTTGTACCAAACGCCTGAGCAAATTCTGATTAAAGCTTCGAACGGTGCTTCTGATTTTGGAAATAAATTCGGCCAGCCGCTTATTTGTGGTTCGTTAATAACATTTGAGCATCAGGAAAACGACAAGAAATTTGGTTACGATAAAGTAATCATGATGGCTGGCGGCGTTGGTTTTGGTACCATGCGCGACGCGTTGAAAGGCGATGTGGCTGCCGGCGAAAAAGTAGTAGTTATGGGTGGCGACAACTACCGTATTGGTATGGGTGGAGCTGCTGTATCTTCAGTTCAAACGGGCGAATACGATAACTCTATAGAATTGAACGCCGTACAACGTGCCAATCCCGAAATGCAAAAACGTGTTTCGAACGTAATTCGCACCCTGGCTGAGTCCGAAACAAATCCAATTGTTTCTATTCACGACCACGGCGCAGGCGGACACCTAAACTGTTTATCGGAATTGGTAGAAACTACCGGTGGAAAAATCGACATGTCGGCTTTACCAGTTGGTGACCCAACTTTGAGTGCCAAAGAAATTGTAGGTAACGAAAGTCAGGAACGTATGGGCTTTGTAATTTCCGAAAAGGAAGTAGAGAAAGTGCGCGCCATTGCCGAACGCGAGCGCGCTCCATTCTACGTAGTTGGTGAAACTACTGGTAAAATGGATTTTGTGTTCGAACAAGCTGATGGACAAACACCTATCAATCTTAAATTAGAAGATATGTTCGGAAAACCACCTCGCATGGTTATTACCGACAACACAATAGAAGAACATTATGCAGCTCCCGAAATTTCGGAAGAGAAACTGCAAAGCTATATCGAGAATGTTTTACAAGTTGAATCTGTGGCTTGTAAAGATTGGTTGACTAACAAAGTGGACCGTTCGGTTACAGGTAAAATTGCCCGTCAGCAATGTGCCGGTGAAATTCAATTGCCTTTGAACGACTTAGGTGTGGTAGCATTGGATTTCCGTGGAACAGTGGGTATTGCTACTTCTATCGGACATGCACCGATGGTGGCTATGGCCGATTCGGAAGCAGGTTCGGTAATGGCAATTGCCGAAGCATTGACAAACATTGTATGGGCACCATTGACTGATGGTTTGGATAGCGTTTCGCTAAGTGCTAACTGGATGTGGCCTTGTAAGAATCCGGGCGAAGATGCCCGATTGTACAAAGCGGTGGAAGCTTGTTCGGATTTTGCTTGCGCATTGGGAATCAATATCCCTACCGGAAAAGATTCACTTTCGATGACTCAGAAATACGGTAACGATAAAGTATTTTCACCCGGCACGGTGATTATCTCAGCTGGTGCTGAAGTATCGGACGTGAAGAAAGTTGTTACACCCGTTTTGGTAAACGACGAAAAATCAGCCATTTATTATATTGATTTTTCGTTCGATAGTCACAAACTAGGTGGTTCGGTTTTGGCTCAAACGCTCAATAAAATTGGCGACGATGTTCCAACCGTAAAAGATGCCGAATACTTTAAAGCAGCTTTCGATAGCATTCAGGAAATGATAGCCAAAAACTTAATTTTGGCTGGTCACGACATTTCGGAAGGTGGTTTGATTACCGCCATGCTCGAAATGTGTTTTGCAAATTCAAAAGGTGGTTTGAATGTCAATCTGGATTATATTGCCGAGAACTCATTGGTAACCATGCTTTTTGCTGAAAATCCGGGTGTGCTTATTCAGGTAAAAGACCGTAAGTTAGTAGAGAAAATTCTTGTTGACAATGGTGTTGGCTTTGCTCGAATTGCTACACCAATTGCTGAACGTCGCTTGGAAATATACCACAAAAAAGAAGCTTATTCATTCTCAATTAACGACTTACGCGATCTTTGGTTTAAACCGTCGTACTTACTTGACCGCAAACAAAGCGGCGAAGTATGTGCGCAATCGCGTTATAATAATTATAAAAACCAAGCGCTCGAATTTGCTTTCAATGCAGATTTTAAAGGCAAATTATCGCAATTCGGCATTTCGCCCGACCGCAAACCAAGTGGCATAAAAGCTGCTATCGTTCGCGATAAAGGAACAAATGGTGAGCGTGAAATGGCTTACGCCTTATATTTGGCAGGTTTTGATGTAAAAGATGTTCACATGACCGATTTAGCTACTGGCCGCGAAACGCTCGAAGATGTAAATATGGTAGTGTTCTGTGGTGGATTCTCTAACTCCGACGTATTGGGTTCAGCCAAGGGTTGGGCAGGAGGTTTCCTTTACAATGAAAAAGCCAAACTGGCGCTCGATAATTTCTACAAACGCACCGACACCTTAAGTTTAGGTATTTGTAATGGTTGTCAGTTGATGGTGGAGTTAGGCGTGATTACTCCTGAACATAATGTAAAACCACGCATGTTGCACAACGATTCGCACAAATTTGAATCGGGTTTTGTAGGTTTAACTATTCCTGAAAATATCTCGGTTATGTTAGGTTCGTTAAGCGGAAGCAAATTAGGTGTTTGGGTGGCTCACGGCGAAGGTAAATTCTACTTGCCAAAAGCAGAAAACGAATACAATATTATTGCTAAATACACACATGCAGGTTATCCGGCCAATCCGAATGGTTCTGATTATGCCACAGCAGGTATTTGCTCGGCTGATGGTCGCCACTTGGCTATGATGCCGCACCCTGAACGTGCTATTTTCCCTTGGCAATGTGCCAACTATCCGGCCGACCGCAAAAACAGCGACCAAATCACTCCGTGGGTGGAAGCGTTTGTAAATGCACGAGTTTGGGTAGAGAAGAATAATCTTCAAATTCGCATATTCGAAATCGAATAATTATTCGTTTTTGAAGGGTGTTAAAATATGCTATATGTCTGATAAACAATATGTTGTAGAATGGAATGAGATTTGATTCAATTGGGTTACGATAATTTATTTCTTCAAAATCGATTATTATGAAACGAGCATTAAAACATGTATTTAATCCAAAAGCCCATGTTTGACGCGAGTTCCATGCGACAATTTATTAATTTTTAAAAAGTAAGCGCATGAAATCAAGTGTTTTATTTATTCTTACAATATTAATTGTTGAAGCGGCAAATGCTCAGATTTATAATGCAAAGGCAATAAAAATTGCTACACGTAGTGATGCATATCCTTATGGAGAGGCAAAGGAAGCAAATGTAGATGTAGTAATGGATTTACAAAATCATAGGCTTCTTGTTTCGAATATTCCCGATTATTGTTTCGATTTAAAATTACTAAGCGAAACTACATACAATAACGGAAAATTGATGCGTTTAAGTTCCACTTGTCCAAACCAAAAGAAATGTTTTGTTGTTGCCTATATCGAGAATGATAAGATTATTAATATGGAAATAAAATTTATTTCAACTTCATACATGTATCAGTTAGCAGTTCGCTAATGTCGATATTGAAAACATACATATCGGATTATTCTTTTGTAGAGTAATCCGATATTTTTTTGTTTTTAAAGCAAGCTATCCCGAAAAAGATGTTATCTTTGTGTTACAAAAAAACACCATAAATAAATATTTATCTTTCTGATAATTAAAATGTTAGTGTAGATAAAACTTAAAAATCAAATAAAATTATGCACACTTGGTTCGAATGCAAAGTAAAATATGAAAAAACTGCCGACGATGGCAATATTGTAAAAGTAAGTCAGGGATATTTAGTTGATGCATTGTCGTTTACCGAAGCTGAAGCGCGTATAATTGAAGAAATGAAACCATTTATCAGTGGTGAATTTCAAGTTGCAAACATTAAACGTACCAAGATTAATGAAATGTTTTTCAATGAAAATGGAGATAAATGGTATCGTTCAAGGGTTAATTTCATAACTATTGACGAGGAAAAGGGAGTTGAGAAACGTACAGGAAATACAATGATGGTACAAGCTTCGGATATGAAAGATGCGTTGGCCGGATTACTCGAGGGTATGAAAGGTACTATGGCCGATTTTGAAGTTGCTTCAATAACCGAGACGGCTATTATGGATGTTTATAAATTTGAAAAATCGGAATAAATGTCAATTACATCAAATATAGCTAATATTCGGAAGCAGATTCCACAGCAAATTAAATTAGTTTGTGTGTCGAAATTTCATCCCGATGATGCTATAGTTGAGGCATATAATGCTGGTGAACGTGTTTTTGGTGAGAGTAAAGTACAGGAAATGACTGGTAAGTACGAACGCTTGCCTAAGGATATTGAATGGCATTTTATAGGACATTTGCAATCCAACAAAGTGAAATACATTGTTCCTTATGTGAGTTTGATACATGGTGTTGATTCCGAAAAGTTACTTGTCGAAATTGATAAACAAGCTCATAAAGCCGGACGAATTGTAAACTGTTTGCTTCAAGTTCATATTGCTACCGAAGAAACAAAGTTTGGTTTCGACGAAACTGAATTGCTTGACTTTTGCCAAAATAACAGAATAAAGAATTACCCCAATGTACAAATTTGTGGTTTGATGGGAATGGCAACTTTTTGTTCGGACAAAAATATTATTGAGTCCGAATTTAAACAGTTGAAAAACATTTTTGAAAAATTAAAGTCGGTTTACTTTGTACAAAATCAATCATTCGACCAACTTTCGATGGGTATGTCCGATGACTTTTCAATAGCCATAGAATGCGGAAGTACAATGGTTCGAATTGGAAGTTCAATTTTTGGATCACGAATATACAACTAAAATCTATAGTCAACTAATTCAATTCCCTCAAGTTTGATTTCTTCGTGTGTTGCCCACAGAACCAATGGTTTATGAGTATTAATGTACTCGCCAATATATTTCATTATTCGTATTTTCAATGCAGCATCTAAGCCGTTTAGAGGCTCATCGAGCAAAAGTAAATCGGATTGTGCAACCAAGGATCTAGCCAACGTTACCCGTTGGAGTTCGCCGCCACTTAATTCGTTAGGGTATTTTTGGAGTAAGTCGTTTATTTCGAGTTTGCTGATTACTTCGTGGCATAGTGCGTGTTGATTCGAATTAGAAAGTTGCTTTTTGGATAAAGGATAATTTATATTGTCAATAATTTTTAGCCAACTGCACAAGCGATGATCCTGAAACGAATATGCTTTTGAATGGATATTCGTGTAATTTACATCCCCTTTATCAGCATGTAATAAGCCCGAAGCCAACATTAATAATGTTGATTTACCCTTGCCCGAAGGTGCTTTTAATAAGTAAACTTTGTTGGAATTGAACTGATAGTTAAATTTATCAACGATCATTTTAGTATCAAAACTTTTAGTGATAGTTGAAAACGCCATAGATTTTATATCGTTTTTAGTATTATCGGTATATTTATGTATATTTACCGTACGATATTTATATTTATGCGCAAATTTTGCAACTCTCCAAACTATTTTATCGAAAATATAGCTGATCGTAATTGCCATTAATGTCCATGCAAAGAGCTCAGAAACATTCAGATATACCTGCGCCAATTTCATTCCTGTACCAATTCCACTTAATGGTTGCGAAAGTGCTTCGCCAATAATTATTGCACGCCATCCAAATCCTGTTGCAGTGCTTATCCCACCAAAAATTTGCATTTTTGATGCAGGTAACATAATATGCTTAAAAGTAAACCATTTTGTTTTGCCATAGAGGGTTGACATTTCAATTAACTTTTTATCTACCTCATTAAAGCCACTTAATATTGACTGATACAAAATAGGAAACATGGTTAAAAATGCAATAAAAACAGGCAATGTTGGAGGTGAGAACCATAATAGAGCTACTAAAACAACCGAAATAACAGGTATGGATCGGAAAGTTACTACGATTGGTTGAATAAATTGTTTAAAAAATGAATTTCGTGATGCTAAGGTCGCTAATGCCATTGCAACTAAATACGAAAGTAGAAATCCCAATAAACCACGTAGGATAGTTGCTGCTAATGACTCGTAAAAAAACGGACTCCCTAGAAGTTGAATGCTGTTTGTAAGCAATTCAATAACTGATGGAAAAATAGCTGGGTAATTTACTGTATAAGCAATTATTTGCCAGGTAATTAATAGGAATATTATAGATAAAATGACAGGTGCGTTTTTTTTAATCATGGCTTATTGTGTTTGAAAAATGAATCCACGATCAGGCATTTTATTCCCAATTGAATTTGGATTAAAGGTATAAAAATGCGATAGATATTTGTTGATTTCCTGTTCAATGGCAAATGCTGCTACATATTGTATATTGCAAAATGGCAATGAGGTTAACGCAGTCTTTTTGTCAGTTAATAATTTCTGTTGTATAAGTATATCTGCTGTTTTTTCGGGTTCAATATTTACATAATTGCAACTTTTAGCATAGGCCTTGCTTATTGTATGCATGGTGTTTGGATAGTCCTTGGCAAATTTTTTATTCACAACAAATGCGGTTTGCACAAAAATATCTTTGTCCGATTTACCTAAGTATTCTTGAAAATCTAATTTTGAAATGACATGAATTTTTGGGTTTTTCAGAAGTAAGGTGCTCACCAAAGGTTCCGAGATAACAGCATTTTCAATTTTTCCATGTAGTAATGCCATTGCCACATCGTTATTGGTTGAAAAGCTATAATCTAGTTTTAAATTGAGAATGTTTTTTGATTGTTTGAATTCTTGTAAAAGTACATCCGGAGTGGCTCCTTGTCCGAATACGGATATTTTTTTGTTCGATAAGTCATTTGTTGTTAATGATTTTGGGTTATTGCTAAGAATGTATAGAGTTCCCCAGATAGGACAAGCAACCATGCTATAATTCAAGCCTTTATTGTATAAATTTGCAGCCATAACGGTTGGTAAAACAGCAAATTCCACTTCATTTCGCATCATCAAAGCCTGAATTTGCTGTGGGTCGCTTTTAACTATAAATTCCACTTGTTTACCTTCAACAATTGGCGGATTAGCCATCATGTATGCAAAGCTTATTGCAGTGGGTCCTTGTAATAATCCAATCCGAATGGTGTTGCTCGGCTTTTCGACGCATGAAAATGTAATAAAATGAATAATAAGTAGAAGTGCGAATTTTATATGTCGTATGAATAGCTGCATGGGATTAGTTTAAAGTATTTATTTTGACTTTAGCGTGATAACACTTATTTCAGGGTTTAGGCCAATCAGAATTGGAAGTCCGATATAACCAATACCTCTCGAAACGTATAGATTTTGCTCTTCTATGGTGTATAGTCCGTTAAATTGCTTATACATTAATACGGCTGGCGACAAAATTTTACCCAAAATTGTGGTTCCCATTTGTGCTGCGTGAGTGTGCCCCGATAGTGTTAATTTTACTTCCTTATGCTTTAAAACTTCTTTTTCCCAGTGAACTGGAGTGTGCGTTAACAAAAGCTGAAATGTGTTTTTTTTAATTCCTGTAAGCGCTTTATCCAGTTTGGCATAATTTTTTACAGGATTTTTATAGTAGTTTTCAACTCCAATAAGTGCAAAACTATCTTTTTTTGCATGCAGAAAAACATGTTCGTTGAGTAATAATTTGAATCCAAAAGCTGCGAAATTTGATTTTATATTATTCAGATTTTTGGCTTTAGCTTGCTTCGTTTCCCATATAGAATAATCACCATAATCGTGATTTCCTAAAATTGCATACTTATTTGTTGCCTTAATTTGTTTGAAAACATCTTCATATCCAGTCATTTCCTCAGCATAATTATTGACCATATCGCCTGTAAACACAACTAAATCGGGATTTTCATTATTTATCAATTCAACCATTTTTTTATAAAAAACTTTGTTGAATGGCTTACTACCTAAATGAATGTCAGATAGTTGAATAATTTTATAATCATTAAATGATGAAGGTAGAGTTGGTAGAATAACTTCGGTTTTTATAATTCTGAATTGAAATGGAGTGATGATTGAACTATAGAAAACAATAAATATAAAGGCTGATAAAATCATATACTGTACAGAGTTTAAGGCAATATGCTGATTCTTGTATTTCTTTTTAAGAAAAATGAAAATTAGCACAATAATTTTTGGAATGTAAATGCATAAAAACAGCAAATTGAACCACATTAATATTAAAGTCAATTTATGATTGTTTATATGAATTGAAAATAATTTTATCCAAGTGAAAGCCAATACAAAAAAGGTAGAAATAGAAAAATTGAATATTTTGTAAATAAGTATGCGGTTTTTCAACTGTTTATGCATAAAATAATCAGTTAAAAAAATCATTAACAATAATATAAGGTATACTTCCGTGTATAATTTCATAGGATATTGATATTTAAAGTATTATTAGTTCAGATAAACCGTGTTTTAATATCAAATCAAAACTAAAATGAATATCTTTGTTATAAATTGACAGCACACTTATGCGTTTATTGAGCAATTATTTTTTTTTATTTTTTTTAATCTAAACTTTTTATGTATATTTGTGGCTCGAAAGAATCAGGGTTATTTTAAATTCAACATGTCGGAATATCTTTTTTATGCTATAATTATCATTCTCGTAGCCGACTTTGGCCTCGAACGATTTTTAGCCCTCTTAAATATAAAGCATTCCAAAATTCAACTTCCTCAAATTCTTTCGGATATTTACAATCCTGAAAAATACAATCAACAACAAGATTACTTCAGAACAAACACAAAATTTGGAATGATAAGTTCCACATTTAGTTTTTTAGTTACACTTGGTATGTATGCATTTGGTGGCTTTGGATGGCTCGATAATGCACTTCAACTTATTGTAGCAAATGAAACTTTACGTTCATTGTTTTTTTTTGGAATTATTTTTATTGTAAATGATATAATTTCAATACCTTTTGATTGGTACGACACCTTTGTTATTGAAGAACGCTTTGGATTCAACAAAGTTACATCAAAAATTTTTATTTTCGACAAATTGAAGGGATATTTACTAACAATAATTATTGGGGGAGGACTTTTATATGCAATAATGTCCATCTATAATGCATCTGAAAGCTATTTTTGGATTATTGCTTGGAGCGTAGTTACAGTATTTAGTTTATTTATGAGTATGTTTTATTCTGAGTTAATTGTGCCTCTTTTCAACAAACAAACACCACTTCCTGAAGGCGAATTGCGTACTGAAATTGAAAAATTTGCACAAAAGGTCGATTTTAAACTTAAAAATATCTTTGTAATCGACGGTTCAAAACGCTCGACTAAAGCGAATGCCTATTTTACAGGATTTGGACCTAAAAAGCGTATTGTACTGTACGATACGTTGATGGATAAAATGACCACAGATGAAATTGTATCAGTTTTGGCACACGAAATTGGTCATTACAAACATAAACATACACTCAAAAATATGTTAGTTTCGTTGCCTTCAACTTTGTTGCTTTTTTATTTGCTTGGTTTAATACTCAAGAGCGATGCTTTAGCTCAGGCTTTAGGTGGATCGGTGGCAAGTTTTCATTTAAATGTATTGGCATTTGGAATAATATATTCTCCTGTATCCATGTTGCTCGATTTGGCCACTAACCAGCTTTCGCGCAAATACGAATATCAGGCCGATAATTTTGCTGCTAAACATGGATTTGGCACTCAGTTAATTTCAGGATTAAAAAAGTTGTCGGCCACATCGTTAAGTAATCTCATGCCTCATCCTTTGTATGTGTTTTTTCATTATTCACATCCGACTCTTTATCAGAGAATTATGAATATTTCGAATTGTAAATTGTAATTAATAAAATTGTAAATTCTCTAATTATGTTATTAGGAATAATGGGTGCTATGCCCGAAGAAATGGATAAAATTATTGCAGCTATTACTGACAAGGAAATTGTAGAGTGTGGCAGTAGAATTTATTATAAAGGAAAACTCAATAACCAAGAAGTTGTGGCTGTTTTTTCGCGTTGGGGTAAAGTGGCAGCAGCTACTACAGCTACCAATATGATTTTGGAATTCAAAGTGGACAGAATTGTTTTTACCGGGGTAGCTGGTGCAATTTCGCACGATTTGAATGTGGGTGATATTGTAATTGCGCAACGATTGTTCCAGCACGATATGGATGCTCGTCCGCTTATGCGTCGTTTTGAGATTCCATTAACAGGAAAAACTTCGTATGAAATTCCACAGCAAAATGTGGATATAATGAAAAGAGCCGTTCATAATTTTCTAAAAAACGACAAAGATTTTCGTAAAATATTGAGCGAACAAAATATACTTTATCCAAAGTTATTTACTGGCGATATTGCAAGTGGCGATTTATTTATTTCGAGCACCGAAATGAAAAATGCCCTAATAAAAAACTTACCATCAGTAGTTTGTGCCGAAATGGAAGGGGCTGCAGTGGCTCAAGTTTGCGATGACTATGGCATTCCATTGGTTGTTGTACGCGTTATTTCCGACTCTGCCGATGAGGAAGCACATACATCGGCTATTGGTTTTGTAAATCAACATGCGGGTGATTATTCGCTTGCAATTTTGAAAGAGTATATCCATTTAGTAAATTAGAAAGACGACGGACGACTGACAACAGACAACGGAAGAGAGACAAAGTCAAATGTCAAAAGACAAAAGAAAAATGACAAAAGTTAAATGATATAGGACAAAGGTCAAAAGACCTTCGACCTTTGACTTTCGACTTTTGACAAAATATAAAATCAATCAATTAATTAACTATTTATTCATTTTTTAAATTTTATGGAGAATAACATTTTCTTTTTAGTGCCAATTGCGTCCATTGTCGCACTGGGATTCGCGTATTACTTTTTTAAGCAAATGCTTAAAGAGAGTGAAGGAACAGATACAATGAAAAAAATTGCAAAACACGTGCGTGATGGTGCAATGGCTTACTTGAAACAACAGTACAAAGTGGTGGCTATTGTGTTTGTAATTCTTACAACTATTTTTGCTGTTATGGCTTATGGTTTGGAAATTCAAAATCCATGGGTGCCATTTGCATTTATTACTGGTGGTTTCTTTTCAGGTTTAGCAGGTTTCTTCGGCATGAAAACTGCTACTTATGCTTCGGCACGTGCTGCTAATGCTGCTCAGCGTTCGTTGAACGATGGACTACAGTTGGCTTTCCGTTCGGGAGCTGTTATGGGTTTAGTAGTTGTAGGTCTTGGATTGTTGGACATTTCAGTATGGTTTTATGCACTTCAATATGTTATTGGTGCATTAGATTCAACTACAAATGCAATTATTGAAGCAAATCCTTCAATGAAGTTAATTATTATTACTACTACAACCCTTACTTTTGGTATGGGTGCTTCTACTCAGGCTTTGTTTGCT
>CAIWIS010000389.1 GCA_903912795.1 uncultured Bacteroidales bacterium | reverse complement strand
AATCTTAAAATTATAGGAAGACTTGAAATTGACAAAACAACTCTTATACAGATTCTTGAGAAAAGTAGCAAAATGTATAATGTTGAAGGAAATAAAGATATGTGTGAGAAGGCTCATTTTATTAAAGTAATTTATCAAGGCAAAGACTACACTGTATTCGGTAAAGATGTTTATGAAATCAACATTAAGCAAAAATTCAGTGTTCAAAACGAAAAGAATGAAAAACTAACTCTGTTTCCAATAACCAACTTTAAAATGGGCGTTTTTGCAGAAGAGGGTTTAACTGGTTGCGATGATTACAGTTTATTAATTCTACTTAACGAAAAGAGAAACGAGTATTCATTAATGAAATATCCTAATAACGAAGAAATTCACAATGAAGCTGCAAACAAATATGCAATTCTATTTCATGACGACGGTGCTGAAGAAAAGATATACAAATTGACAGTAAAACAGGACACCTTAATAATTGGAATTAAAGCGACATATCAAGAAGGAGGTTCGGTTTTCAATTTGAAGGTTAAACTATCAGGGGAACTTCCTGAAACGAGAATTTCAGACCGTATTCTCTTTGAAACATACGAAGATTTAAAGAAAATGGACGAAATCAAATAACTACTGCTAACACGCGCCCTAGCTCGGCATAGGCTCTTTGCCTATGTCGCGATAGAAGCAAAGCCCCAGATGCAAGTAGCCTGTAATCGCGGGCTGGGCTGGACGTTGCGTCTCGCTACGTTTCCGATAACATCGGAACAAACTCTGCGAAAAGCAAGGCTCCTGCCTTGCATATTAGAATATAATATTAAAAGCGGCAGCTTTTATTCCTCAGTGGACGGACAAGTCCTTAACAAATCGTAGTGAAGACACTACGATTAGCGTCCAGCACAAGTTTACAAGCTACTTGCAATTAAGGAACTACGTTGCAAACTATTATTTTTCAACTTTAATACGAATTTGACAATAATACAAAACAGATGATTAAGAAGTATTTAGTTTTTATATGTATGGTTATTTCGGTGATATTGATAGTAATAGCAGCTTTATCCTATCCAGGAGGATCATTACTTGACAACAACTCAGTGGGTTTTGGCTGGTCAAAAAATTTTATTAGCAATTTATTTTCAGAAAAAGCATTAAATGGTTCAGAAAACCAAGGCCGGATTTGGGCAATTATTGGAATGGCATTCCAATCGGTTGGTTATGGTGTTTTTTTTATAAATATGTCGAAAAAGATTTCTTTGAAAGTATGGGGTAATATTCTAAAATACATAGGATTTGCCAATATATTTTTAATTTTCTTAATTGCAACTCCTTACCACGACTTAGGAACAATTTCAATTGTTTTGACATTGGTTGGCCTTTTTATTATTACTTCATTTATCCTTAAGTCAAAACTACATTTACTTAAATTATGCTGTATACTATGCTTATTGACTTATTACTGTTTCTTTTTCCTTTATGGCTTTAGTTATTTGGAATTAGCCTTTATAATGCAGAAAGTATATTCTATAAGTTCAATACTGCTCGTTTTAATGCTGGAGTATTTTACAAAACATGAAGATTTTGCACATATTAAATCGAAAGAATATTAAGAAGTTACGAATCGATAATATGATATTTCTTCACAGGCCGTAGGCTGGAGCCATACAGTCAGCGTCCAGTGACAGTTTCAGGCAACGGTGAGCGGGGGTATTTAATAGCCCAAAAGGCAAAAATAAACTTTAAATTTAAACTTTATGAAACAAATTTCAATTCTCATCCTTTATTTTCTTTGCTCTATCAGTATTAATGCTCAGGATACCATTAACCTGAAAAACAGGAAAGTTATACATGCATATATAATTGAGAAAAGTAAAACTGAAATCAAATACAAATTAGACACCATTTCGGCCTATACAACTTTCATTACGAAATTATCAAAGATTAAATCAATTCACTACTCTAAATTAAATTATGCTTTGTCAGACATTCCTAAGGTACCAAAGCCAAGGGAAAAATACGCGCTGGGAATAAATGGGGGTTTAGGTATGTTTGGAGTAACTGGTTTTTTTTCAGGTAGTGTTGATTATTTTATAAAACCATATTTGAGTACTGAACTAACTATAGGAGGTTATTCGGGTGCATTTTACACATTAGGTGGAAAGTATTGGCTGGCTAATAAAGACGGCATAAATGGTTATTCTCCTTTTGTGGGTTTATTATATGGTGGCTTTTTTTATACCAATTTTCTGGAAATCCCTTTAGGAATTAGCCATACTTCAAAATCTGGATTCCAAACTTCAATTCAGTTGAGTTATGTAAATTTTTGGTATGATATGTATAGAAAAATTATAAAACTCGAATTTAGAATTGGATGGCGATTTAAATGAATAAGAAACATTTTACAAAATCTGAAATAAATTAACCCATGAAAAATATTTT
>CAIWIS010000388.1 GCA_903912795.1 uncultured Bacteroidales bacterium | reverse complement strand
TTGCATATTCAAATCAGGTGTTGGTCGAAAAATCGCTCAAAGGCTGGAAAGAAATTGAATATGAAGTAGTTCGCGACCGTTACGATAACTGTATCACAGTTTGTAATATGGAAAACTTCGATCCGCTCGGCATTCATACCGGCGAAAGTATCGTAGTTGCTCCTTCGCAAACATTGACCAACAGCGAATATCACAAATTGCGTGAGCTGGCTATCCGCATTATTCGCCATATTGGTATTGTGGGTGAGTGTAATGTTCAATATGCTTTCGATACTGTTTCCGAAGATTACCGCGTGATTGAAGTGAATGCTCGTTTGAGCCGTTCTTCGGCACTTGCCTCTAAAGCAACCGGTTATCCGTTGGCTTTCGTGGCTGCAAAACTTGGCTTGGGCTATGGATTACCGGAATTGAAAAACTCGGTAACAAAAGATACTTCAGCTTTCTTCGAACCAGCACTCGATTATATTGTTTGTAAAATTCCTCGTTGGGATTTAGGTAAATTCCAGGGCGTAAGTCGTCAGTTGGGTTCAAGTATGAAGTCGGTAGGCGAAATTATGTCTATCGGTCGTAATTTTGAAGAAGCTTTCCAGAAAGGTTTGCGTATGATTGGTTTGGGAATGCACGGATTTGTGGCTAACAAAGCCATGTATGCTGATGATTTGGATACGGCCCTTTCGAAACCAACTGACAAACGTGTATTTTATGTGGCTCAGGCACTTCACAGTGGTTATTCGGTTGATAAATTGCACGATTTGACTAAAATCGACCGTTGGTTCCTGCACAAATTGCAACGTATTGTTACGCTCGAACATAAGTTAGAAGAATTTAATTCGTTACAAACCTTGCCAACCGATTTACTTTTCGAAGCAAAACTGACTGGTTTCTCCGATTTCCAGATAACTCGTTTGGTAACAAAATGTAGTAACGACGAAATTGATGAAAAAATTAAACTGACGCGTGAATATCGCAAAAGCCTCGGCATTAAACCCGTAGTAAAACAGATTGATACACTGGCTGCTGAATATCCGGCACAAACGAATTATTTGTACCTGACTTATGGCGGAACAGCCAGTGATATGAAATACCTTGGCGACCACCGCTCTGTTGTGGTTCTTGGCTCGGGAGCTTATCGTATCGGTTCGTCGGTTGAGTTCGATTGGTGTGGTGTAAATGCGCTGATGACTATTCGCAAAGAAGGTTTCCGCTCGGTAATGATTAACTACAATCCCGAAACAGTTTCGACGGACTACGATATGTGCGACCGACTGTATTTCGACGAGTTGAGTTTTGAGCGTGTGATGGATATTATGGAAATGGAAAATCCGATGGGAACAATTGTTTCTACAGGTGGTCAAATTCCAAATAACTTAGCACTGAAACTTGCCGCCGAAAATGTAACGATACTGGGTACGCAAGCGGTAGATATTGACCGTGCTGAAGACCGTCACAAATTCTCTTCCATGCTTGATGCATTGAAAATTGACCAGCCACGTTGGAAAGAATTGACAACTTTTGATGATGTTCATGAGTTTGTTAAAGAAGTTGGATTCCCGGTTTTAGTGCGCCCTTCGTATGTGCTTTCGGGTGCAGCCATGAATGTTTGTCATGATGCTTCGCAATTGGAAAACTTCCTTAAATTAGCGACTGAAGTTTCTAAAAAACATCCGGTTGTAATCTCTGAATTTTTGGAGCGTTGCAAAGAAATTGAAATTGACGCAGTTGCCAAAGATGGTGAAGTATTGGTTTATGCTATTTCTGAGCACGTTGAATTTGCAGGAGTTCACTCAGGTGATGCCACAACGCAGTTCCCTCCTCAAAAAATTTATGTGGAAACCATTCGCCGAATTAAGAAAATTGCCAGCGAAATTGCCAAATCGTTGAACATCTCCGGACCATTCAACATTCAGTTCCTCGCTAAAGACAACTATATCAAAGTAATCGAATGT
>CAIWIS010000387.1 GCA_903912795.1 uncultured Bacteroidales bacterium | reverse complement strand
CGATGTAGAACCAGTGTAATAAGAGTCAATTTTGTTAGAGTAGAGAATGTAAGTGTAAAACATAACATTAGATTTTTATATAAAAAAAGCACCTACAAAATTAATTGTAAGTGCTTGATTTTCAACTGTGGGCGTTGACGGATTCGAACCGCCGACCCTCTGCTTGTAAGGCATAGCAATTTGAATTTCTACAATTTTCAGTATTTTTCATAATAGCATTAAGTACCTTATTATCTGAATAAAAACATACTATATATTTTCATTAATTTTCATTATTCAATTATTTGTACTATTTTTGTGTGTCCAAATGTGTGTCCGTGTGTCCATTTGTGTGTCCCAAGATTAGGAGTGAAAATATGAAAAAGGAGAAAGAAAAAGCAAGTAAATTATTTTACAGTGAGTTTGATGTTACTGTAAACATTACACGAGTTACAAAACATGCAAAAAACTATGAAGAGCCTTGCCCATTAAAGTGGTGTATCTACTATAAGAAAGCTAAGAAAGATAACAATCGCACTTATTATTCAACAGGCATATCATTGAATAAAACGGATTGGGATAGATTTTTGGCTGGAAGTACTGCAAAGGCAATTACTGAAATTGCAAAATCACTTCAAAATCACTTTGATGAAGTGATTAAACCTAAAGTTAAAGACCTTGCCGAAAAAGGCACATTTACTTTTGATGCATTAAGCACAAAACTAACCAAGTCGGTTGGTAACGAATTGAAACAGTCATTTCGCTTAAAAATACAGAACCTTGTCACTGATAATAAGATTGGAAATTCTATAGTTTATCAATGTACTCTCCGTTCTATAGAGTCGTATAATGCTAAAGACATATTATTCTCTGATATAACTCCCAAATGGCTGGAAAAATATCAGAAATATATGGAACAAAAAGGTTTACGGTATTCAACTATAGGAATGTATTTGCGTACACTTAGGGCGGTTGTAAACGATGCTAAAAATAACGACATTATTCCATCTGCTTTATATCCTTTTGGAGATAAGAAAAAAGGGAAATTTGAAATACCAATTGGGGAAGGTCGTGAGCTTGCATTGGATATTAAAGAGATTAAAAAAATAGCCGAATATGTATGTCCAAGTAAAACTATTGAGATGTGCCGTGATTTATGGATCTACTCTTATTTATGTAATGGTGCGAATTTTGGCGATATCCTCCGTTTTAAATTCTCAGATATTAAGGATGGTGAGATATATTTTTATCGCAAAAAAACCAAAGATACCACTAAAAAGAAAATTGAAATTGTAGCTCCTATTTTACCCGAAATGCAGACTATAATTGATAAGTGGGGAAACTCTCCATCGGCAAAAGGTTTTATATTTCCGTTTCTTAATGACTGCAAAACCGAGATTGAATATAAGAAACAAATACACAATGTAATTAGACTAACTAACAAAAACATTAAAAAGGTTACCAGTGCGCTTGAATTACCCGACATTAGTACGTATAATTGTCGACATTCTTATACTACGATATTGGCGAAGCTCCGAACCCCCGAAAGCTACATAGACCAAGCAACAGGACACGCTGTTAGTACTATGACAAAAGGATATATCGGCAAATACACCAAACAAGAACGTATAACGTATAATTCACTATTATTATGGGAAAATTAAATATATTCACGAAAGAAATTTTTAGAGAATTTGAGTAAGGTAAATTAGTAATTGCAATAAAAAAACAAATTGAAACAGGAAATACAGAAAAAATGTTACACTTGTGGATGAATGGAACCGATAAGTAAATATAAAAAATATAACTCAATGAGCTACAAAATGAACTTCAAACTGATTGTTTTAAACGGCTACACCGAATACCGTAATGAAAAAACGCCCTATCGTTCTTATTTCAAAAGAGAAGCGAAAAACAATAACCGTGATTACAATGTTGAATTTTCAGATTATTTTAAAGGCTGCCAAAATGCAATAAAAAGTTACAAAGATGAAATTATTAACCAATACAACAACAGAGTTACAGAAAAAAAATGGGTTGTACTGAGTATAAAATCAGGAAATGGGCTGAAATTTGGCGATGAGATAGTTACTGATCAATCAGATAAAAGATTACAAGACAAATTAAAGTCAATTACAGAAGAACAGGAATTTATTCAAAGAAGATATGTATATAATTATGATTATGTTTGCTATTTGAATGAAACCGGTGGTATCACTAATGATATTTTTGAGAAGAGTAATGATCGAAAACTTTATTGGCAAGATATTATACAAATAGAACAAGGAGTTTTAGAGGCCAAGGAAGCTATAGAAACTGAATTATGCATCATTACTGAAATTGAAGAAGAGATTGAAATCAATAGTAAAAAATCCGATTCTTCTAATAAAACCAAGCACAATTTTTCATACCGAATAAGTCCTAAATACGATTCTCAAAAGATTTACGATACTTTTTTTACTGGTGAAATTCTGCAGTGTACTAACGACAAATTTAATG
>CAIWIS010000386.1 GCA_903912795.1 uncultured Bacteroidales bacterium | reverse complement strand
TCAATTAAATCAAAATATAAAATCTTGTTATATGATTAATAAAATATCCATATTTATACTGTTATCCATCTTATTTATTGCTTGCAATCAAGATATAAATGAGTTTTATTATAAGGATACAGAAGCTTCTGTAGATACAGATATCCTGTCGCTGCTAAAGCAAAATGATGATTATTCTCAGTTTGTAGCGCTTTTAGAAAAGTATCAGGTTGACACCTTGCTTAATAAAGGTAAAATTTATACTTTCTTTGTGCCTGATAATAGCGCAATGGGAGCATTAAAGCTTGACAGTTTGGGCGAAAAGCAATTAGTTGAGTATTTGATGTCTGAGTCGTTTGTAAGTATAAATCAAATTCCTGATTTTAAACAAATTCAAACTCAGAGTGGTAAGTTTGCAACTATACAAAACACTGGAAACGGCATTTATACTTTGGACGGTGTTGCCATTCTAAATGGAAGTCCCTTAGCAAACAATGGTCGTTATTACGAAATTGCAGCGCCAGTTCAACCCAAGCCCAATTTATTTGAGTATATTGCAGCTACAAATGAATTCTACAATAATTTTATTAAATCCTTAGATTCTATATATCTCGACAAGGAATTGAGTACTCCAATCGGTTATACCCAAGATGGATTAACTATCTATGATTCGGTGATGACTAAAATCAACATCTTTGAAGAGCTGTACTTTCCGGTATCAAAGGAATTTAGAGACCGTAAAGCTACTATGCTATTGTTTTCACAAGCACAATATGAGCAAGCAATAAATAATATATCAATAGAATTAGGTTTGCCTTTAGAAAGAATACCCAAGTATTGGCAGAATAATGTGTTGATGCCCTATTTGATTCATCAAAGTGTATTTAGAAACTCTTTACAATACTCCTCGTTTTTGGTAGGTAAAGCAAAGAATATAGTTGGCGATAGTGTAATTGTAGAACCAGCAAATATTGCAGCAAATTATGTTGAATGTAGCAATGGACGAGTGTACAATTTGATTAATTTTAAAATTCCGGAGAGTCTTTATAAAGTAAATAGCGTGATTCCAATGAATTCGTTAATTTACAGCAAAGGAACTAATCTTTGGGGTTGGAATCAGGATGTTATATTAACTGGTCAAGCGTTTAATCCAGTTAAATCGGATAATCCTAGTTCGCAATTTAAATCGACTTTACTGGTAGATATGGGAAAAAGTTTTAAAGGAAGTTTCTCATTAGCATATAAGCATAAGAATATCTTTCCGGCTACCTATAAACTTACATTAAGAGCCAATGTAAGTAAAACAGGTATTTATAAATTATTTGTCAATGGCAAACTGTATCCTGTCGATATTAAAGATGGAAAGGGTCCTAGAAATGAATTCGATTTCTTTGATTTAAGAAGTGGAGTTATTGGTTCAGTAACTAACAAATTCTACCCCTTTAAAGATAACTTTTGTAGTTTTGAGATTTATGTGGATAATTTGACTGAATTTGGCGATGTTGAGGTTAAGCTTGTTTATGTAAACCCAAGCCCCAAAAATTTAAATAATTGTGGACTAAATATTGACTTTATTTCACTGGAATTTTATAAAAAATAATAATGAATTTTGTTCATTAACAGAGAACTCAATAATAGAATAAAATGAATCGACTATTAAAATTTCTAAGCATTGTATTGCTTAACATGTTTTTGATTTTACCTGTTTCGGGAAACGTTACTAAAATGCTTAAAGGTGTAGTATTGAACGATGACAAAAAACCGGTAAGTCAAGTAACATTAAATATTCCTGGTTCAAAGCCCGTATTTACTGGCGATGATGGTGTTTTCAGTATATCGCGTGTAAACGACCAGGAATGGCTTATTGTAACACCAATTGAGGGTTACAGTCCTAAAAAGATTTTGCTTTCCGACCAGGATTCTATTGTTATTTACGTAACTAGTAATGATATTCAATCAAGCTACTCATCGGTGCTTACACCTTTGGAAAATAAAGCTGGAAGGGATTTAGTCGGCTCATACAAATCCTTAGACCCAGGATTATTCAAATATTTGCCGAACACTTCTGCCGAACAATATTTTCAAGGAGTTGTGCCTGGTGCGCATGTTACTCAATCGACAGGCATGCCTGGTAGTGGTGCTACTGTATATTTACGAGGTTACTCTTCATTATTGTCAAATAATCAGCCACTATATATAGTTGATGGTGTGCCGGTTGAAAATAGCAATATTTACAACGGTTTAATTGAAGGTGATTATTATAGTCCAATTTCATCAATTGACCCGTTGGATATTTCAGAAATTACAGTATTAAAAGATGCAGCTTCTACAGCATTGTACGGTGCAAAAGGAGCAAATGGAGTTGTGCTGATTAAAACTTTGGAGCCTAAAGAAACTAAAACTACTATCAAGTTTTTGTACAGAACAGGTGTTTCTTTAGCGCCACAACAACTACCACAACTCGATTCGAAAGGATATAAAACGCTAGCAAACGAGATGTTATTTTCGAGTGGTATAGCCGATGAAAATTTAAATGAATTATATCCTGGTTTGTATTTGACAAAAGATGACAAAGACTTTGTTAAATATAATCATAATACAAATTGGCAGGATGAAGTATTTCGAAATTCATATATGAACAATGCACATTTTTCAATTAAAGGAGGTGATGCTATTGCAAAATATGGCTTATCAGTAGGCTACCTGAAAAACAATGGGATTATTAAAAATACATCATATAATAGAGTTAATATTCGCCTTGTAGGAGCATTTGAAATTTTTGCGTGGTTAAAAATGAATGTGGCAACTAAC
>CAIWIS010000385.1 GCA_903912795.1 uncultured Bacteroidales bacterium | reverse complement strand
TATCATTTATCTGTTTGCGCACAGAATCATATTTATCTGGTGCTTGTAACTGTTTTAGATGATAATAAAACGTTGCACGTGCCATCGACGACACTTTCAATAAATGTGAAAGATCGTGTTCAAGCCTTAGTTCTTCGATGACTCGGACAGTTTCCCGCTTTCGCGTGCTATCCTTTCCTGAACTAAGGCTCTCAATTTTTTTAGGTAAGCATTCTCAGCTCTAAGATAACGCAATTCTTCCTGAAGCTTCTCTAATTCTGTTTCTGGTTGCTTTTTCTTGGGTCTTCCCATATCTTTTGTTGGTTGCCCTTGTTTAATTTTACTAAGAATCTCGTATCCTTGCGATTTGACTTGTTGGGTCCATGAGCGCACAGCTGAAAAACTTACATTGTATTTAAAGGCTACAGACTTGAAAGATAGTGATTTTTCCAATACATCTCTAACGGCATGTGCTTTTATTTCGCTATTAACCTGATTATAAGATTGTTTCTCTAACCCCAAAAAGCCTTTATTTTGATAAACCCGTATCCAATACTTTACTGAAGATTCCTCTATTTTTAATCTTCTACCTATGATTGTACTACCATAACCGGATTCATACAATTCTATTGTCTTTAATTTCTCTGAAAGACTATGCTTTCGATTTTTCCTTGTTGTTGACATAATAATACACCCCAAAAGTTTTTTGTCTAACTTTTGGGGTGCAGTTCAAAGTTGTTCGGAGATTTTTTTATAAGTGTATTTTGCTACTTTAGTAAAATGTAGTTTGTGAACAAATCGGAGAATAGCTTTGTTAATGCTTTAAAATATTGCAATTTAATTAAAACAAAATATGAATACATTAAATCTGGTAAAAGATAAACTAAATAAGCCTTACAATGACCTGGAGTTTATTTTGAATTGTTTTAAGGAGATTTTAATCGAATCGGGGGAGCATGATTTGGCAAATGACATTCCTTGGATTTCCGCTGATAAAAAATTAACGCCAATATCATTTACGAGCAAACATTTACAACTATATTCTACAAGTTTTCAGCTACTTAATATAGTTGAAGTAAATGGTGCTGTGCAAAACCGTCGTAAACGCGAAGATGAATTTTCATTGTCGCATATCAATGGATTGTGGTCGCAAAACTTACACATTCTAAAAAACAAAGGCTTTAGTGCCAATGAAATACTGAATGGACTTTCCAAAATACATGTAGAGCCAGTGCTTACCGCCCACCCTACTGAAGCCAAACGCACTATTATGCTTGAGCATTTACGCCATCTCTATTTGCTTGTTGTAACACGCGAAAATAATATGTACAGTAAAATGGAGCAAAATGAAATTCGCGATAATATAAAAATTGCCCTGCATAGAATATGGCGCATTTCGGATATTTATACCGAAAAACCGGATGTAGATTCCGAATTAGAAAATATTATACACTATCTGACTCAAGTTTTTCCAGATGTTATCAATCATCACGACCGACATTTGATACAAGCCTGGAGCGATGTTGGCTTTGATACTAATTTATTGAAAGATGCCAAGCATTTTCCGAAAATTAGCTTTGGCAATTGGGTTGGAGGCGACAGAGATGGCCATCCGCTTGTTACCGCCGAAGTTACACGTAGAACATTTATTCGCTTGCGCATAAAAGCATTGCAAATAATTAAAAACGAATTAGTTGTTTTACAAAAGAACTTGAGTTTTAATGCTAATCACAAGCTTTTAACACACGCATTTTCGGAACGTTACGAAGAACTTTACAAGGAAATAACTGAGTATAAAGGTAAAATTATAATCCAATATAAAAACGAAGATTTTAAGCAGTACTTGCAATTTGTGATTTTTAAAATTCCGGATGGCAACGAGGAAAGCATCAAGCTCAACGACGACGAAATTTCGTATAAATATCCTGCTGAATTAATTGCTGATTTAAATATTTTGTCCAATGCACTAATAGAGTTTGGAGCTTCAAAAATTGCATTTTCGGATGTGAAAAATACCATTCGGATTATTTCAACATTTGGTTTTCATTTGGCGAGGCTTGATATTCGTCAAAATAGTCAGTTTCACGAATTAGCTATATCGCAATTAATGAATGTAGCGCAACTAGATGGGCAAAAATATTTACAAAGCGATGCCATAGCACGTAAAGAATTTATTAGTAAGGAATTGCAATCGAACCGACCATTTACGCACTCAAGTAGGGATTTGGGCAACGAAGCAAAAGCAGTTGTTGAAAGCTATCGAATTGTACGCAAACAAATAGAGAAATATGGAAACGAAGCGTTAGGGTCGCTTATAGTGAGTATGACACGCAATGTATCGGACTTACTGGCGGTATACTTGCTTGAGCGCGAAGCTGGTTTGATGCTTAATACACCACAAGGCTTAGCATCT
>CAIWIS010000384.1 GCA_903912795.1 uncultured Bacteroidales bacterium | reverse complement strand
ATCAATAATAATGGTGTAAAGCACAAAGGCTGCCGATTTATCGACAAATAATTTATAAATTCGATTATCATCGTTGAATTCAACACCAGTTTTCATAGTCATAGGAACATATACCGATGCTAATTTTACGGATTTAAGAGCTTTGTCAAACAATTCATAACGGATTTCCTTAGGCAACTTTCCTGGTTTTTCTTCCTCAGCCTGAATTACAAAGAAACCATTTGTGGATTTATAAATCTTTTCGTTATTAAATCCATTTTTCAACTCAGTTTCCATCCTTACTTCGGGCTTTATCTGTGCCATACATACTGTAGCTAGTAATGCAAACATGCTTATTGCAATTGTTTTCTTTAATCTCATAATAAAATTTCAGTTGTTAATTTAGTTCGTTTATTCAATCCTACAAAACTACAAAAAAAATGTGTATACCTGTCACTTTACTGTTGATATATTTTTATTGTGATATGTTTTTCAAACACAAAAAATCCCATATTAGAACTTTTGCGCTTAAATTTTATACGCTCAATTCTTTATGGGAAAATTTGTTTTAAGCAACATTAAAAGTCGCTTACATTACATATAAGTCCAACTTATTTCAACAAACCCATAATAATATCCAATTTGGGTGAGAGGATAATCTCAGTACGGCGGTTTTTGGCTCTGCCTTCGGGTGTGCTGTTGGTTGCTTTTGGTGCAAATTCGCCTTTACCCGAAGCAGTAAGTCTGACTGCACTAATCTTATATTCGTCCACCAAAATACGAACAATAGAAGTAGCGCGCGCTACACTCAAATCCCAGTTATCGCGATATACGGCATTGCGTATGGGCAAATTGTCGGTATGGCCTTCAATCAGAATATCAATATCGTTGTTTTTGTTTAATACATCGGCCAACACTTTAATAGCCTCAAGTCCCTTAGCCTCAATGGTAGCACTCGCCGAACTGAAAAGCAATTTATCGGACATGGAAACATACACTTTACCATTTTTCACTTCAACAGTTAACTCATCCGATTTGAAGCCCAATAAAGCATTTTTGATTAAATTATTTAATTTCTGGGTAATGGAATCTTGCTTAGCTATTTTTTGTTTCAATTCTTTCATAGCCACTTCGCGCTCAAGCAAAATGCGTTCTTTTTCGGCCAATATATCCGATTTTTGTTTCAAAGCCAGATTCATCTGTTCAGCTTGCGACAACTTTTGATTCATCAAATCGCCATATTGGAGTTGTAATTCCATTTTCTCCGATTGCAAAACAGCTTTATCCGACTGTAATTTACTAATATCAAGACCTTTATCACGCAAATCATCTTTCAAGTCTACAATTTGCAACTCCCTGGCCGACAATGCACTACATAACGAATCGCGCTCATCAATTACGCGTGTGATGTACTTTGGCAGTAAAAGTTTTTTAACGGGTTTCGCCTCTCCACACTTGTAAATGGGGGTACACGAAATGAATAGAAAAGAGGCAAAAAAGGCAAGCAAAATAAAATTGAATTTTCTCATACTGTTTAAATTTGATGTGGAAAATGGATAAACTTGGTTGTGAAGAATTTGGCATTCAAATTCATATAACTCTAAGCCACAAAGATAATAAAAGATTCTCAGTTTGTAAGAACAAATACAATCAATTCTTTGGGCCATCTGCACCTACACCCCCCCCTATCCTGTTAAGCAAAACTTACTAAATCACAGTGTAGCTGGGCAAAGCGCTTTTTGCTTTGTATGGAGGGAAATATACAAGCTATGAGGAGCGTAAATAAACACAACAACAATGTAACATTTTAGTTAATATAAATTAAATATAATGAAAGGGGGGGGGTAAATATTATTTAAAGTTTACATTTAGTTTATTATCTTTGCATTCGATTTCGAATATAACAAATACGGATGAGATATTCAGGTTTTTGTGATAAGTTTTTTTACAACACATTTTAAACGTAATTAATCTCCTTAACGTGAAGAACATGCTGCTCAGCAGTTTACTTTCCTCTTTACATTGTTGTGGGATAATTACATCAAATTATGATGGAGCTACTTATCCCGAAAACACAAATCTCCCATTATAATTTATTAAAAAAAACACTCTTATTCCCCTTAAGGGGTTAGGGGTAGCTCTTTAGCAAGGTTTGCCACCTCATGCTATAGATGCAAAAATGCCTTTGCGCAAGGCTAAACACCGAAAAGGACACCGACTAAAGTTTTTTTCGTTACAACGCGCTTATAAATAACCGGATGTTTCATT
>CAIWIS010000383.1 GCA_903912795.1 uncultured Bacteroidales bacterium | reverse complement strand
TAAATTTCAATATTGATGTCATAATATATCACTTTCTATCCAAAATGCTCATATTGATTTAAATTAATGATTTATAATAATTTAAATACTACATGAAATGTAAAAAATATAGATTTACACTTTATATATTGCTACAAAACACTTGTTTTTGTAGTAGTTTACTAACAAAAAAAACAAGCATATTTTATGGTAAAAATATGCTTGTAAAATATGTAATTAGAAGTGTTTACAACAATTAGTTTTTGAAGTATCGTTTCTTAAACTTAAACGCCAAATTCACCAACGCAATCATTACCGGCACTTCAACCAACGGGCCAATAACGGCGGCAAAAGCTTCGCCTGAGTTGATACCAAACACAGCAATGGCAACTGCTATGGCGAGTTCAAAATTGTTACTGGCAGCGGTAAACGATAGGGTGGTGGATTGCTCGTAATTGGCTCCCGCTTTTTTACTCATCCAAAACGAACCAACAAACATAACGACAAAGTAAATAAGTAACGGTACGGCTATCATAACCACGTCGAATGGGATTTTTACAATGTATTCGCCTTTCAGCGAGAACATTACCACTATGGTGAATAATAGCGCAATTAACGTTAATGGCGATATTTTCGGAATAAATTTTGTGTGATACCATACGTTGCTTTTTACTCTAGTAAGTATGTATCGCGTCAGGAAACCTGCTATAAACGGAATGCCAAGGTAAATAAATACACTTTCGGCAATTTGACCAATCGTAATTTTCGAAACAGCATCGCTTGTAGGGATGCCAAACCAAGCGGGAGCAATGGCAATAAAAAACCACGCATACACTGAGAAGAAAAGCACCTGAAAAATACTGTTAAAGGCCACTAGTCCAGCTGCATATTGCGTATCGCCCTTGGCCAAGTCGTTCCAAACTATCACCATAGCTATGCAGCGAGCCAGCCCAATCATTATTATGCCATACACATAAGGCAGGTTAGAGTTGTTTTCGCCCGGAAAAAATTTAAATAACAAAACAGCCAACCCAAACATCAATACAGGCCCAATTATCCAGTTTTGGATGAGCGATAAGGTCAGAATTTTAGTATTCCGAAAAACTTCGCCGAGTTCCTCGTATTTTACTTTTGCCAGAGGTGGATACATCATTACGATTAAACCAATAGCAATGGGTATATTTGTTGTTCCTACCGACAAACTATTCCAAAAATCAGCAATTTGCGGGAATAACCAACCTGAGGCCACGCCTATTGCCATGGCCAGGAATATCCAGAGCGTGAGATATCTGTCAAGAATTTTTAGTTTCGTCTTCATTTTTTGTGCTTTCATTTTTTGGTTTGATACTCACAATAGGAATATATTCTTCTTCATCAATACCATTATCGTTGCCACTGCACGAGTATTGCACACGCACCAAGCTTTTTTTGCATAGCTCGTTGTATTTATCCTGTGCTGGTTGTTTTTTATCTTCTGATTCCATGTTCTAAATTTTCTGCTTATTCAAATTTGTAAATCTATTAGCAAAGTTCATTTTTCTAATTTCTCAAAAAGCTCATTTGTTATTTGAACAGCCTTTGCTACATATAGAGGACAATTAGATTTAAATTTTTCATCTTCGTTAGCTTTTGCCCAACTTTCTGCACTCACATCATCTAAACCCAATAATTGTTTGCAATGTATTGAGCCAAACTCATTTTCGAATCTAGCGTGAAGCTCTTTAACCAAAAAGTAGGTAAGTTCTTTTGCATCTGCATCTTCAGCTTCGCTTCTGCCAAATTTTAGTCCAATGGCCATCATAGCACCAGTCACTGCACCGCACATTTCACCTCTATAAATCATTCCGGCACCAAATGCAGTTGTGAGTTTTAAAGCTTGTTTCGCATTTAAACCAGCATCTTTTGCAAAGGGATAAAAACTCGATTGTGCGCAATTAAATCCTGCTTCAAATTTTGCTGAAGCAATTTTGCTTCGATTCATATGTCTAAAGTTGAGGTTTAATATTTTCTACATAAAACTGATAGAATCCGGCCTTAATCTCGTCGCGAACACGAATAAATTCGCTCCAGATAAATTCGTCTGTCCCTACAGCATGGCTTGGGTCATCGAAACCAATATGCAAACGGTTTTTTACTTTTCCTAAAAATGCGGGGCAGCTTTCGTTGGCACCTCCGCAAACGGTAATTACATAATCCCATTCTTCACCAAGGTATTTTTCTACCGAATCGGAAGTGTGATTGCTAATGTCTAAACCTGCTTCGAGCATGGCAGCCACTGCTTTTTGGTTAAGTTTGCCTGAAGCTTGTGTGCCTGCCGAACAAACAGTGATACGTGAATCGAACGATTGTAAAAAGCCGTGTGCCATTTGGCTGCGGCAGGAGTTTCCGGTACAAAGAATTAATACTTTCATTTTTTTAGACTTTAGAACAAAGAACAAAGAACCAAGAATAAAGACTATTTAAAGCTTGATTGTTTGTTTTTGATTTATAATTATTTACAGCTAAAATCCTTGCAATCAATTTTATTGAAAAAGGCACTGAATTTAGCAAGCTTATCTTCGATGGAGCTACCACACAAACAATAGTTGATTTTAAGTCCGTCAATTTCGCCATGTATCATGCCTGCATCACGCAATTCTTTTAAATGCTGCGAAACTGTGGTACGACTCAACGGCAGTTTGTCCGAAATATCGCCCGAAATACAGGTTTTTGTTTCGGCCAAATACTTTAAAATGGCCAAACGTGCCGGATGCGAAATTACTTTTGCAAAACTCGCTAACTCTTGTAGCTCATTATCAAATACTTCTGGTTTTGTCATTGTTGCTGTGTTTTATGTCGCAAACATACGACATAGTTTTGAATTGTGCAAATATTTTACTATTTTTGTGTCATGATTACTAAAATAAAAACGGGAATTGCTTCCTACGGGCTGTCAGGACGTGTTTTTCACGCACCATTTATTCACGCCAATGAGGCGTTTGAACTCACTGCTATTTGCGAACGCAGCAAAAATGAGGCGAGCAAGACATATCCTTACGTAAAAATTGTAAGTAGTTTCGATGAATTAATTTCTGATACTTCACTTGATCTGATTATTGTAAACACACCCGATGTAACGCATTACGATTATTGCAAGGCGGCTCTCGAGTCCGGAAAGCATGTCATTGTCGAAAAGCCATTTGTATTTACAGTAGCCGAAGGAGAGGAACTTATCCAACTTGCAGCCCAAAAAGGTCGTATGCTCACCGTTTTTCAGAACCGCAGGTGGGATGGCGATTTTATGACAGTTCGTAAGGTGTTGAACGAGAATAAGCTTGGACGAATTGTTGAATTTCGTGCAGGATTTCAACGTTTCCGCACTCAAATAGTCGATACTTGGAAAGAACGAAACGACCGTTTTGTTGGCATAGTTTACAATCTCGGTCCACATTTGGTCGATCAGGCTGTTTGTCTTTTTGGTAAACCAACGGGCGTTTTTGCACAAATCAAAAAGCAACGCGATGGTTCACAGATTGATGATTTATTTCATATCATTTTGAAATATAGCGATATACAAGTAACACTTACAGCAGGTATGTTAATGAAAGAACCCATTGCGAGTTTTGTTTTGCATGGTACAAAGGGTTCGTTTATAAAACCGGGCATCGACCCACAGGAAGATCAGTTGAAAGGCGGCATGTTACCAACTGATGAAGTTTATGGTTTTGATACACCCGAGATGTATGGAACATTGGTGTTGGACGAAAATGGTGAAACAATCCGAGAAACTGTAGAAACGATTCGTGGCGATTACAGGCTGTATTTTGATGCGGTAGCTAATAGTATTCGTCAGCAACAAGCACCTCCAATTTCGCCCACTGAAAATCTGTTGGTAATTCGGATTTTGGAAGCGGCTTATCAAAGCAATGATGAAAACAGGGTGGTGTTTATTTGAAATAAATAAAAAACTACAATGATTAGTTTATAGTTTTGTTTGTTGTAGGCTTGGATACAATCACCCGTTGCGAAGTGTAAATGCCTGAATGACCACTAAAGTAATAGGCAATAAAACAAGCCAGTGCAAAGTAAAGCACATGTTCGCCTCCAAATAATTCCACTCCCATTAATGTGCAAGCCAATGGTGTGTTGGTAGCTCCTGCAAATACGGCTATCAAACCTATGGCGGCAAACAAATCAACCGGCATACCTGTTTGCATGGCAATTACATTGCCCAATGTGGCTCCGATAAAGAATAATGGAGTCACTTCACCACCTTTAAAGCCAGTGCTTAAGGTAATTACGGTAAAAACGATTTTCCAGAACCAACTGAAGTTGTCTACTCCGCCTGGTTTAAAAGCATTGACTATGCTGTTCCCTATCCCGCTTTGCGTGTTTACGCCAAGGCCCAGGTAATCGGTTGTTCCCAATATAAATGTGAGTGCAATAATTAGAACTCCACCTATGGCAGGTACGGCATATTTCCATTTTACTTGCTTTTGAGCAAAATCTTTAATGCCATGCGAAAGCACCGAAAAGAAATTGCTTACTAAGCCAAAAGCCACAGCCGATAGTGCTACCCAAAAAAGAATTTTGTAATTGTAATTGAAATTAAAAATCCCAATATTGGTTGCTTGATCGTGAAAGTTTATTTGATAGTGTGTATGTTGAATGCCATACATGGTGCAAACAACATTAGCCAATGCAGCTGCAAAAAAGCAAGGAAGCAGTGCGTCGTACTTAATGCGTCCAATGGCCAATACTTCGAGGGCAAAAATGGCTCCGGCAATGGGTGTTCCGAAAACGGCTCCAAAGCCTGCCGCAATTCCTGTCATGAGTAATATGCGCAAGTCTTCGGTTTTCAGTTTCATTTTTTTGCCGAAAAAATGTGCTACACTACCGCCAATCTGCACTGCAGTGCCTTCGCGACCAGCAGAGCCTCCAAAAAGGTGTGTTATAACCGTGGTGAATAATACAAAAGGAGCCATGCGGAACGGAATGCCACCACCAGGCTTGTGAATTTCGTCCATCACCAGATTGTTGCCCGCCTCTGCATTTTTTCCTTTGAACTTATAAAGCGCCACAATGGCAATTCCGACAAACGGTAAAAAGTAGAGCAACCAGCCGTTTTCCCAACGAATGATGGTTGCTTGTTCGAGCAGCCACAGAAACAAAGCCACCATGGAACCCACAACAACCGATACTGGTATTATGTAAAAAAACCACTTGATAATGTAGTTGAAAATAAAATACTGGTCGAATGATTTTGCCCAATCTTTTGTCATAAGTAATGAGAATAATATAATGCCGTATTAATTTTTCAATAATACGCTGTATGACTTATCTTTATTAAATTGTAAATGGTACATTTTTAAATGGTAAATACTTAATTCACCTATTACATGCTTTTTCTAAAGTGCAAAGATAAATCTTTTCTTTCACCCCACCGCCACCACTTTCGCACTACCAGCATATTTCACTATTTATACACCCCGATACATTTCCTACTCTGTCGGAACAAGCAGGGACAAGTTTTGCCATTTACTCGTTTCATATCACCACATCTTCCATCTATACAGCATATAGGGCAGCACACTCCGAACCCGTTCTCTTTATGAATCCACCCAATCTTAAAACTCTGTAAGAGTTTAATATGTGTAACCCCCGGCGAAACCGGGGGATGACGCACCAAAAGTATCCGATGGAACTCCGTAGGAGTTCAATAGTATCTAATTTTGTTATGTTCTAAAACTGCTTTTAAAAAAACAACCAAATGATATTGCTTTAATGGATTAAATTTTTTACTTTTGACGCTGGAAATAATTATCATCTACGCATTCGTACATGGTGTCTCTAACAAAAAACTATAACACTCTTATTTATGAAAGAGAGTTTTGATAAAGAACGAATTATTAATTACTGGATTGAAAGTTCCGATAAGGATTTCAAAACAATGAATGATTTGTACGAAACAAAAAACTATAGCTGGTCGCTTTTTATGGGTCATTTAGTAATTGAGAAACTGCTCAAAGCTTTGTTCGTTAAAAAAAAAGGAGAATATCCTCCACTAATTCATGATTTGCGTAGAATATGTGAAAAATCGGGAATTGAAATTGACATGCCGCAACAAATAATTCTTGATAGTATTTCCCGTTTCAATATAAATGCCAGATACGACGATTATAAGCAAAGTTTTTATTTGCTTTGTACTGAAAGTTTACAAGTGAGTGGGTTGAGAAAATAAACAATTACAGATTATGGATAAAAGAGCAGCTCTAAAAATAAGCCGTGAATATCTGAAACGTGTACGAGAATCAAATTTGAATTTCTCTGAAGCATGGTTATTTGGCTCCTATGCCAAAGGAAATCAGCACGAAAATAGCGATATTGACATTGCGATTGTGTTGAGCGACAACGAAAACCACACTTTTGAAACAGACGTAAAACTCATGGTAATTCGTAAAGGAGATGAAACATTGATAGAACCTCATGCTTTTAGTAAAAATGAATTCAATATCAATATACCCATTGTAAATCAAATTTTAAAACATGGTGAACGATTAAAAATATAACTCTTCAACCCCACTACATAAGTCCCACCGAAGCAATTCTGTGGGACTTGTTTTTGGTTAGCAAACGCCATCCTACAAAATATGAGTGGCATTTGCACGCCACAAAACCGTGTTCTATCAAAAAGTAATCTTCAGCCCCTAAATAGTTAAACAAATACGACAAAATGTGAATAATTTTTTGTAGTTTTGTGGGGTTTCGAAAAACAAATGACATGATGCTACCAGACCAAACACCCGAACAAAAATTGCTACACATGCAATACCAGCTGTTGTGCAAGGAATTTGCCGATTTGTTTTCGCAAAAAAACGAGATGCTGACCTACGAGGAGCACTATTTAACTGCCATTTACCTCAATGCCATTGGGCAGTTGCAACACCAAAAGTTTTGTCTCCAGACCGAAATAAAAATACTTGTACAGCGCATACAGCTTATGCAGGCTTATATTAATCAGAACGTTTATCCCGACAAAACTGCTGTTGAAAAGAAAATTTCCAAGCAGTTCGACGAATATCTGAAAAAAATTGCAATCGAAAGCGAGCAACTCAAAAAAGCCAAAAAGTTCCTCACCGACAGTAGCTTTTTACCACCGCACATCACGCAAAAAATAAAAGAAGTGTATGTGCTGATAGTGAAAAAACTGCACCCCGACGTGAACCCCAACTGTACCGAACACGAAAAAGACCTCTTGCTAAAAGCGCAGGCCGCCTACGATATGGCTAACCTCGATATGCTCAATGCCATTTTGCTTAGTATAAACCTGAAAACGGCTGCTCCCGAAATGAGTTTTGATAGCGTGAAGG
>CAIWIS010000382.1 GCA_903912795.1 uncultured Bacteroidales bacterium | reverse complement strand
TATGAATATCCTTATTGGATGAGTAAGCATAAACCGGAGAATGCCATGCCTGGTGAAAACAACAGCTCTCCAGCAGAAGTTTGCGATTGTATTGTTGATGGATTTACCTGGTTTTACAACGATGAAATTCCGGTAAAGTTGCAGAGTGCTGATAGTATAGTTCAAAGATTGAATCAATGTAACTCGCGCAAAAGCAATTATTTATTGAATGTACAACCCGATAAAGAAGGATTAATAAGTGGAGATTATCTCAAAACACTCAAAAAAATCGGAAAAATAAATAAGTAAGTAATGCGAATGAATTAATGTCGTACTTTTTAGAACAAAGAATAAAGACAAAAGAACAAAGACAAACAGCTACATTGATCTGCCTCCAAAGAGTTGTCGATGTTAAAAAGGTTCAATAGTAGAATAAATAGCAGTAAACCAATGAAACTATCTTTTTTATTTTTTTCAGACAAACCAGATGTCAAATGGGAGTTATGCCGACAAATGGGCGTAAAATATGCCATTGCCAAACTGGCTCCGGAGCTTACCGGAAAATTGCCGCCATGGGATTTTGATACCCTCAAAGCTTCGAAACAAATATTTGCCAATAATGGGTTTGACCTGATTGGCCTCGAAGGCGACCAGATGGATATGATGCGCATTAAGCTTGGCTTGCCCGGGCGAGATGAAGACGTGGCGTTGTATAAAAAAATGCTCGAAAATATGGGTAAACTCGGCATCAACCTGTTATGCTATAATTTTATGGCAACGGGCTGGTTTCGTACATCCAAAGATATTCAGGAAAGAGGCGGTGCTTTGGTAACCGGTTATGATACAGCCGATGGAGAAAAACTTCCATTTACATCTTATGGAGAAATATCGCCCGAAAAAATTTGGGACAATTACAAATGGTTTATTAACCAGGTAATGCCCATCGCTGAAAAGGCAGGTGTTAAAATGGCTTTGCATCCCGACGATCCGCCAGTTTCGAGTCTTCAGGGCATTGGTCGGGTGTTGATTAATGCCGGTGCCATCCGTAAAGCGCTTTCAATGTCTGCAAGTCCATCGCACGGATTAACTTTTTGCCAGGGTACTTATGTAACGATGGGCGAAAACATTCCGTCATTAATTGAAGAATTTGGCAAGCAGGGGAAAATACACTTTGTGCATTTACGCGATGTAGATGGCAAACCGGAACATTTTCGCGAGACATTCCATGACAATGGTCCAACCAATATGCCTGAAATGCTGAAACTTTATCAACAGATTGGATTCAATGGGCCACTGCGTTCTGATCATGTACCAACGATGGCAGGCGAAGCGAACCATCAACCTGGCTATGGAATGAGTGGAAATTTGTTCGGGATTGGTTACATCAAAGGAATGATGGATACATTGGATATACAATCAATTTAAAGACATATAATTAGATGCTTAAAAATTTTAAGTTTACAGAGTGGACATTGCTCATTATACTTTGGTTTGCATTTTTCCTGAATCAGGCAGACAGGCAGATTTTTAATGTAACATTGCCCTTGATTCGGGGCGATATTAAATTGACCGATGCCGAATTCGGATTAATAGCTGCTTCTTTGGTCTGGACTTATGGTTTACTCGTTCCTGTCGCCGGTTTTCTGGGCGATATTTTTCCACGCCGCAATATCCTGGCCATCTGTATCGGCTTTTGGAGCATATCTACCTTTTTTACCGGCTTTGCAGGTGATTTAGTTTCTTTTGTAATGTTACTTGGTATAGCCACCGGAGGTGGAGAAGCTTTTTATGCACCTTCGGCCAATGCTTTGCTGAGCGAACGATACAAAGAGAACCGGGCTTTTGCATTGTCTATTCACCAAACAGCCGTTTATGCCGGTATTATTTTGAGTGGTGTTTTGGCTGGATATATAGGCGAACACTTCGGCTGGCAAAGGTCTTTTCATGTTTTCGGATTAGCTGGAGTGGTACTTTCCGTGATTTTCCTGATTCGGATCAAACCATCGCCAACGCCAATGGCCAAACATGGCATTTCAATTTCCTCTTCGATTAAGGATGCCTTAAGCGTTTTTCGTAAACCCACAGTTGTAATGCTAACACTTGCTTTTGGATGCATGGTGTTTGTACACATTGGTTATGTAACGTGGATGCCTTTGTACCTGGTTGAAAAATATAACATGTCAGTAACTTACGCTGGATTCTCTTCTCTCATCTATCATCATATTGGGGCATTCATTGGGG
>CAIWIS010000381.1 GCA_903912795.1 uncultured Bacteroidales bacterium | reverse complement strand
GGTTTGTACTCATATAAATTTTGTTTAATTTTCCGAAACCTGCCCTTGTATAGTTTTGATTGTTCCATCGGCATTATAGGTAAGCTCCACTACCTTCAGACTTCTTAGCCAGGTTCTACCACCGGAAGGTTGACTGTCGTGATGAAAGAGATACCATTTGTCTTTAATTTTTGTAATGCAATGATGTGTAGTCCAGCCAACAACAGGTGTAAGCATTACGCCCTGATACGTAAAGGGTCCATAGGGATTGTCGCCAATAGCATAACACAACAAATGTGTATTTCCGGTTGAATACGAAAAGTAGTATTTGTCGTTGTATTTGTGCAGCCATGAGGCCTCAAAAAAGCGGCGACTATGATCACCGGCTTTTAGTGGTTCTCCCTGTTCATCAAGTATCAAAACATCTCGGGGTTCCTCCGAAAACTCAAGCATATTTTCCGTCAGCTTCGCCACTTTAGAACACAATGCCGATTCTTCATCGGCAGGTTCTTGTCCTACTTCTATGGCCTTATTATTCCGATAACGCTGCAATTGACCGCCCCACAATCCGCCAAAATACATATAATGGCTTCCATCTTCGTCTTCAAACACACAGGGGTCAATAGAGTAACTTCCCTTAATAGGTGCATCCTGAGCTTTATATGGCCCTTCGGGGTTTTCGCTTATTGCTACACCAATATGAAAAACATCGTTTTTATCCTTCAACGAGAAATAGATATAATACTTTCCATTTTTGTGAGCAGCATCACTATCCCAGAGTTGGCGACCTGCCCACGGAATATCTTTTACATCCAACACTACACCATGATCAGTTAGTACTCCATTTTCAATATCATCAGTCGAAAACACATGGTAATCGCGCATATCAAAATGGTCGCCGTTATCATTCTCAGGTATCCCTGACTCAACATCGTGCGAAGGAAAAATAAATACTTTGCCATTAAAAACATGAACTGCCGGATCGGCGGTATATAAATCAGGAATTAAATATTTTGCTTGTTGCATACTTATAATATTTTCTTATTTCTTTCTTGATTGTTTTAAATCAATTTCAATTCTGTTCTCCATTTTCTTATCAATAACATAAAAAAACATCAACACTACGCTGATAAAAAATGGTAGTGCGGAAAATGCGCTGACCAACATTTTTGTACCTATTGCTACCGAAGGAGATTGCTCAATAACAGTAGAAATAGTTGCATTTCCTTTAGAAAGATATCCATAGCCATTTAAAATCGACACAACCAGAGCACCACCAATCGAAAGACCTGCTTTAAGACCAACCATCATGGCAGAAAATGTTAAGGCTGTAGCTCTCCGATTCATTTTCCACTCCATATAGTCGGCTACATCGGCCACCATTGCCCAAAGTATAGGTATAGTTATGCCGTAAAAGAAACCAAACAAGCTTTGCAACAGAAACATAACAGCAACATTGTTGGAGCCAACAAATATGAATGAAAAGACCAAGACAGCTGAAATTAACAAAGCATATTTAAATACATCGCGTTTTCCAAATTTATCAGCTAAGCGTTTCGAAAATAAAATACCAATGATCATCAGACTAATGCCACAGGAATTAAATAACCCAAAACCGGCAGAAACAGCATCATTATCGAAAATAGTAAAACCAATAGCTGAAAATTTTGATACAACGGGACTAATAAAATCGGACAATGCCTTTTTATCTACATAATTCTCAAAATAATAGATATGTGACCCGTTTTTTAATGCCAGCGAAATAAAAACTAAAATAGTTACGGTTAACATAATTAGCCAAGGTTTATTTTTAAAAAGAGCTGAAAAGTCAGCACCCATTGAGCTATTTTGCTCCTGCGTAGGAATTATCCGTTCACGTGTACTTACGAAAGTAATTAACAACATAACAGTACCAATAATTGCTAATCCTGTCATTACAATTTCAATCCCAACTGCCTTTTCGCCATTACCTACATAAATAATAATGGGTAACATAAACACCTGTACAAAAAACTGAGCCACCATTACCGCCACAAATCGATACGAAGAAATACTGTTTCGTTCACTCATATTGCCGGTAAGCACTGCACTTAATGCTGAGTAAGGCAAATTGCTTGATGCATAAAGCATTAACAGAAGTGTATAGGTTACAACTGAATATATCAGTTTGCCTTTATACGAAAAATCGGGAGTGGAAAATGCCAAAACAGCTACAATACCCAACGGTATAGCTGTAAACAAAATCCATGGTCGGAATTTGCCCCATTTGGATTTTGTTCTGTCAGCCAATATCCCAATAATTGGATTAAATACAAAGGCTGCAACCAAACCTACTGAAAGCATTATGATTGAAGCATCCGTATTTTTTAACCCATAGATATCTGTGTAAAAAAAAGCCAGATAGGTCATCAGGGTTTGAAAAACTAAGTTGGCTGCAAAATCGCCCAAACTGTACCCTATCTTTTCGAGTACGGATAATTTTTGATTGTTATTTTCCATTTTATTTATCGAATGTTTACTTTATAAACCCATGCATAGTTGCAAGGATTGGTAGCAGGTGAAATTGCCGGTGGATTAATGGTTAACTTACCGCCCGATACCGAGTATTTCACTTTACCTTTAAAACCTAGCATCGAAACTGATTTAGCATTGCCAATACCCTCAACCATAATCGGTTTATCCTGCCATTTGGTTACGATTACATACAAATCGGTTCCTTTTTTTGTGAAATAAACGGTTGATTCAGGTTTTACAGTTGGTGCATTATCCCATTTACGAGTACCGTAAATAGCTTCACCGTTTACTTTGAGCCAGGCACCCATATCGGCTAAGCGTTGTTGCATAATAACAGGGATAAGTCCATCGGCGGTTGGTCCGATATTAAGCAGCAGGTTTCCGCCACGGGCTACTTTGTTAATAAGAATATGCACCAATGCTTCAGAGGTTTCGTAATTCTCCAGATTCTCGTTGCGGTTGTAGCCAAACGAGCTACCAATTCCACGACATTCTTCCCAAGGTCGCGCAAATTTTTGTCCACCGGCATCACCATCGTGTACCAAATCATATTCGGTGGTGAAGATTCCTCCGTGCTTACCCCGTGTTTCTTTACCCCAACGGTCATTTACCACTACCGTGTTTTTTACGGCAGACTCGTTGTACAACCACGACAAAAATTGGGTGCTTTTCCATTTGTCGCTTTCATGCTCCCACTCGCCATCCGTCCAAACCACATCCGGTTGGTAACGGGTTACAAGGTCCTTCATTTGTGGTATCATGTGATTGTCCACATACTTGTCAATATCTGATTTATACAAAGGATTGAACCATTCGTAAAGCGAATAATAAAAACCCATGTGCAGACCTTTCTCTTTTACCGATTTGGTTAGGTCACCACACAAATCACGGTGCGGTCCTACATCCACCGAGTTCCAGTTTGAGCTGTGTGCACTTGGCCACAGGGCAAAGCCTTCGTGGTGTTTGGAAGTCAATACCACGTATTTTGCACCTGCATTTTTCAGTATGGTAGCCCACAAATCAGGATTAAACATTTCAGCTTTAAAACCGCTTACAAAATCGCGATACTGAAACTTATCGCCAAAAGTGTTCTTATGAAAATCCATAAACGATTGCATGGGGCGTTCACCTTCTGCCAATCGTGCCCAATACCACTCGGCATATTTTTCGTAAACACTGCCCGTAGTGGTTGCCCATGCAGGAACGGAATAAAGTCCCCAGTGGATAAAAATCCCGAACTTCGCATCTTCAAACCATGCTGGTACAGGACGACTATCAATGGATCCCCAAGTGGACTGATAGGTTTTTTGAGCGAATAATTGGCTTGAGTATAAGCCAATAGTTAATAAAAGAATTGTGAATTGTTTCATTGATAATTATTTTAATTTGTTTCTCATGCGCACCAACGCCTCCACATAATAATAATCCGCATAGGTCAACGGTACATCTACTTCCGATTTATGAGGCAAACTACCCACGCTGTGTTTTAATATAAAATTGCCATTTTCACCAATTTTGGCGGTATAAGCAGGCGATGCCAGTGTTCTGATTTGCGTTTCGGCCACTTTTAGGTATTTCTTTGCTAGTGGTTTTTCTACATATTCACTCAGTTCAATCAATGCCGAAGCCATAAGGGCGGCAGCGGAAGCATCGCGAGGTTCATTGGGTATACCAGGCGCATCAAAGTCCCAGTAAGGAATATAATCTTTGGGCATACGTGGGTGGTAAATCATGTAAGCAGCAATCTTTTTTGCCATTTCCAAATACTTCGGGTTTTTTGTTTCCCTGTACATAAAGGTAAAGCCATACAATCCCCAGCCTTGACCACGGCTCCATGCCGAAGGGTCGGAAAAACCCTGCCAGGTTTGTTTTTTGTGTGGAAGTCCGGTTATGGTGTCGTAACTTACCACATGGTAGCAACTCATATCGGGGCGATAGTGGTGCTCCATGGTTTTGTTGGCGTGTGAAACGGCAATATCTGAAAAACGGTTATTTCCTGTTTGTTTGGCCGACCACATCAGCATTTCCAGATTCATCATATTGTCGATAATCACCGGATATTGCCATTTGTCTTTATTGAAATCCCACGAGCGAATTAATCCCACTTTGTTGCTATAGCGGGTAGCAAGCGATTTGCTGGCGGTGTTTATCACTTCTTTGTAGGCAAGGTCACCAGTAAGGCGATAGCCATTGCCAAAGCT
>CAIWIS010000380.1 GCA_903912795.1 uncultured Bacteroidales bacterium | reverse complement strand
TCACCACATTAGTCATCAGGGGATTAAGTGCAACCTGAATAATTGTATTGCCGATACCAATAAGCGCAAAGGCAATGAGCATAGTCATAAATTGCTGACTGACAAAAGATACACCCAAACCAAGTATTGAAATCAAAATACTCAGTAATACCGTATTTTTTCGCCCTAGTTTAGTTGTGAGCATACCTACAGGCACCGACAATAAACCAAACCACAAAAACAATGAAAAAGGCAACAGGTTTGCCAAGGTGTCACTCAGCCCGAAATCCATTTTTACGTAATTAGTTGCTATGCCTACCAAGTCGGCCAATCCCATTACAAAAAATGCAAACAGAACCGGCAGAACTTTGCTTATCGAATTTTTATTTTCCATCGTTTTATTTTCCTTCATTTTATTTTCTTTCATCCTGACGAATTGCAAAAACTGCATCTACCATGGCTTGAAAACCATCAATCGCCATATAATCGGGTATTGAATTTCCGGAACCGGCTCCATAACCCTGAGTCATGGAACGAAACAAGGCCGCTTCGCGCTTTACTTTATCGAACACATAATCGTAGTTATTCAGAATAAGCTCATTCATATCAAAACCGCCAAACAAACCAATTTTGTCACCATACAAATTAATCCAATCCTGATAAGGTGCAATCTGGTCTTCGTTGCTGTGTTTGGCATCAATTCCCAAGGCAATAATATCGGGCATTAATTCGAAAATTTTCCCACAACTATGAAGCAGAAATTTTTTGTTCCCTGCATGTACTATATCAATAATTCGCTTATAATTGGGTAAAATAAACTGGCGAATTGTATCTGGTTCAAGCATGGTTGAAGTTTTATGTCCTAAGTCGTCGCCCATACGGAAAAACACAAAAATGTCGCTGTATTCCTTTACCATTTTAGTCCATAAAGTAGCATATAAATCACCAATTTTATTAAATAAATCGGTGTATAAATCAGGGTCAAGGTATTGCATCAGACAGAGACTTTCGTACCCAACAAGGTCTTGCGACGATTCGAAAACGCCGTAACCACAACCACCATAGGCTTTCATTCCCTGAGGCATTACCTTGCGAATAGCTTGTAGATGAGGGGTGTATTTTTTCCAAAAAAGCTCAGGTAGTTCATCGAAAGGATATTTCTCAAAATCTTCGCGTGTTTGAATAGGTCCAAGCATGCCGCCAAGTATAGCTCCATGCCCGGGGAAAATTTCGCAGATGGCAGCTTCGTAATCAAAAGCATCGTATCCGTTCTTTGCCCAAAAAGAAGTTGCTTTTCGGTAATAGTCTTCCAAATCGGCGGGCTTATCCGATACTAATTCTAACTTCTCGCCTATTGCCTTCGAAATAAAAGGAACATCGATGTGATGCTCATACAGTGGCAAATAATCGGGACGTTGGTTGTGTAATACCTTCAGGATATTGGTATAATCGGGTTGAAAATTCTGTTTCATTGGTTTAATTATTTAGTTGTCCGTATTTTTTACACAATTCAATAAATTTCAATACACGTTCGGGCGAAACATCGTTTTGTAAAATATGAGCAGGAGCTATCATATACCCACCATTTTTGCCTAAAATGCTGATTTTCTCTATGATATCATTTTCTAATGCTTCGTCGGTTGCGTTGGGCAACAAATCCTGTTGGTCAATAGCGCCCCAGAAAGCGAATTTTTCACCAAAACGGTCTTTCATATCTTGCGGCAAATGTCCGGGAACTCCGGGTTGAACGGGATTGAAAACTTCGAATCCTATTTCCTTGATATCGTCGAGCAATTCGGCTACAGCACCATCACAGTGCAGAATTGGGATAATGTTGGGGTTAGCTTGTTTGAAAGTATCTACCATTTTTTTGTAAATGGGTTTTAGTTGTGTGCGGAATGTTTCGGGAGGAATAATTAAACTGAGCTGGGTACCAAAATCATCGCCAAACCAAATGGCATCTACACCTCGTTTAATGAGTTCAAGACCAATTTTTGTCTGATACTCACCACATGCTTCAAACAATGGAATTACATATTCGGTTTCGAGCATCATGTCTATCAATAGTTTTTCCATTCCTGCCAATTGATGACCAAGCGAGAAGACAGTAACTTCAATATCACCGATAATAAAATAATCATTTTTGTACTTGGCTATCAATGCTTCAGCATCGCGAAAACGTCCGGATGCATACGGGTCGGGAAAACTAAAATTATCTATATCAGCTTTTGTTTCGGCATTTGCCAAGGGGTATTCCAGCACTTCGACATAGATATCGCCCATGCGCATCCGCATTTGATATTCGTTGAGCCATGTGCCGTCGGCATCTTTCACAACCTTATATTCGTCGGAAACAGAAGCTCCTGTAACCACTACATCGCTTCCCAATGCCAGACGAATTTCGTTGGCACTAATGCGGTAGGTTACATCCTCGTACGGATTTTCGGTATAATGTGCGGGGATACCCAGTTTTTCGGCGAAATAATCGCTGAGTTGTCTGCACAAATCAAACTGAATTGGGACTCTATCGGGTATTCCGGGTAATTTCTTGAATGCTGTTAAAACTCTTTCTCTTGAATTCATGGATTTTAATATTTATGTTTTATGGTTGCTATTTTTTAAAAACTAGTACCAATACCTCGTCGGGATCTAAACTTATTTGAAGTAAATTTGGCTTTCCTTTCGCTTGTTTTATAATTTTATAATCAGCAAATGATTTTAGCTTCAATGTTTCTTGCTGCCAGGTCTTATACGAATCGAAATTTTCGATTATCATTTTTAATGCTTTTGGCCAATCAGCAGCCATTTGCTGAATTGTGTGGGTGTTATATTCACTATCAAGATAAGAAGTCTTAAGATTATTATTTTCCTCCAGTTCTTTTTTCATCAACATAGAAAATGACGAAGCATTATTTAAAGAAACTGACATTGCTTTCTTCTTCAATTCGAACGGTAAAATATTTTGAGGAATTTGGATCGAAATTTCGTTTTTTTGATTCTCGGTTTTACTTGCCGACCATGACGAAACAATTAATGTCACATCTTTTTCGGTGGTAAAAAGCGTCGGAGTGTATTGCCTGTTTGTTTCAACACTTGAGCTATAATTTAGCATATAGGCATCTTTATTCAATTGGTGATCCAAAATAGTATACAGCCAACCCACACCCGTAAGAAACATAATATTTTCTTTTGCGTATTTTATTTTTTCACAAGGTTGCCAATTCCAGCATCTGTTAAGCCTTGCTGCAGCATGCATTCTGAACAGCACCTGATGATGCCATGAAGCTGAATGAACAGCAGAAAATTTATAATTTGGTTCGGTATTTCCGGTTAGTACTCCAAATTGATGAAACTCAAGCCGCAGCTTTTTTATAAAATCGTTGGGTAAACTATCCAATACCTGATGAAAACTATTATCCGATAAAAGAATTCGTTGCATGGGACTTAAATCTTCCCGTTCGGGAAAGGAATGTGAAGACCGGGCAAGTGTAACAACTGGGGATGGTTTTTCTTCGCCAGCTGCATTTTTTCCATTGTACAGATGCCTAAATAATTCAACATAGTTTACCGCATTGCTTACGTCAGCAGGTCCACCTCCAATTTCGCCGGG
>CAIWIS010000379.1 GCA_903912795.1 uncultured Bacteroidales bacterium | reverse complement strand
CGCGTCCGTTACTTACCGAAGTAAATGCCGAAACAAAATACGAAGATTATTTTTTCAAGTTTTTTTCGGATAAAATTGGAACCTATAAAGAATATATTTCAGCTCGCGATGAGCGACTGGATTACACCATATTCCGTTCGCGAAAAGGTGGCGACAAAACTTCCACTTATAGTGTAGTTGTACGAGTTTTACGCTCGGAGCTTCGTCAAAAACTAATTGCCGATGGCATTCTAAGTAAATAATTTACTACAATAAATCATACAATATGAACAAGATAAAAATATTCTTCGCTACTTTGCTTTTATTTTCGATAAATAATAGCTTTGTTTTTTCGCAAGCAAAGAAACCGACTTTAATGGTTGTACCGAGCGACAATTGGTGTATTAAAAATAACTTTACTCGCGATTTCGATAATATGGGCTCAACGGTGAAAGTAGCCGATTATAACCGAGCATTACAAGAAAGCTCAGAGTTGCTGTTAGTAATCAGTAAAATAAATGAATTGATGACCGAACGTGGTTTTCCGTTGAAAAATATGGAATCGACATTGCGCTCATTGCAAAACCAATCGGCTGAAGATGCTTTACTCACGGGTAAATCAGGAGCCGATGTAAATGAAAGTCCAATTGATAAGTTGAAAAAAGCTGCTAAAGCCGATATAATAATGCAATTGACATGGACAGTGAACCAGACTGGTCCCAAAAAATCGGTGACGTTTAACCTTCAAGGGATTGATGCTTATACCGATAAACAAATTGCAGGTGCTTCGGGAACAGGGCAACCCTCGTTTTCAGCCGAACTTCCTGTTTTGTTGGAAGAAGCTGTATTGGCTCACATCGACAATTTTAATGGTCAGCTTCAGAAACATTTCGACGATTTGTTCAATAATGGACGTGAGGTTAGTTTGCGAATTATGACTTTCAGTTCATTTAAAGGAGATCTTGAAACGGAGTTTGAAGGAAAAGAATTGAGTCAAATTATTGAAGACTGGATGGCTGCCAATACGGTTAAAAACAGGTTCAGTACCACCGATGCTACCGAAAATAACATGTTGTTTGAACAAGTGCGTATTCCGCTTTACGATGCTAACAACCGTGCAGTAGATACACGAGGCTGGGCGCGCGACTTACAAAAAATGTTAGCCGACAAATATAAAATTACATCTAAACTTATGACTCGCGGACTTGGTCAGGCGCAGCTCGTAATTGGTGAAAAATAATAATCTTAAATAATAAACAGAATATGAACAAACTTAAAAATATAGTTTCGGTGTTTTTTTTACTTTGCTTTGTACATTTAAATGCACAAAAACCTGAAGAGAAAGAACGATTGGCTTTAGCTGTATGGGTTCCCGAAAATATTGAAGGACTTACCGAAATGGCTCGTACCAATCTCGAAAATAAACTTCTGCAACTTATTACGGCTAATGGTATTGGAGGTAGTGGCGATTTTACTCGTTTTATTGTTTCGGCCAACGTAAATACTCTTTCTAAAGAAATTACTAATGGTGGAATGCAGGCTCTGACACTTAATATTACGCTTTATATTGGCGATGGCTTTCAAGGTAAAGCATTTTCGTCGTATTCAACAAGTGTAAAAGGTGTTGGCGATAATGATACAAAAGCTTATTTGTCAGCATTAAAGAATTTAAAGACAAATAATCCTGAATATCAAAGTTTTATAGATAAAGGCAAAACAAAAATTATTGCCTATTATAATTCGAAGTGCGACCAGATAATACGCGAAGCAAAAGTGCTGGCCAGTATGAATAAATACGACGAAGCCATTTATAATTTAACTTCTGTACCGGATGTTTGCACCGATTGCTGGAAAAAATCGATGGATGCTGTAGCGCCTATTTTCAAACAAAAAATTGATTTTGAGTGCAAAGAAAAACTCATGAAAGCAAATACTATTTGGGCTGCTGGTCAAAGTTGGGATGCTGCGCAGGAAGCAGGAGCAATACTTTCGACCATAGACCCCAATGCAGCATGCGTAGGTGATATGAAGGTTTTGTCGGCAAAAATTGAAAAGCGAATAAAAGAGGTTGATGGCAGGGAATGGCAGTATGTATACGATTATAATATTGGCCTTACGCGCGACATGATAAAAGCTTACCGCGATGTTGGTGTTGCTTATGGAAATGGACAACCAAAAAATGTTACATACAAATCGCTTTGGTAAATTTATCTCAGAAGCTTGAAAATGTGGATTTTAATTAATTTCCACATTTTTTTCAAGCATGATATAGCAAATATAAGCTTTTGTATGGTAACCCATTTCAGTGATTAACTGTTTGTAGTTTCTGACTTGTTTCAGGTAGCTTTCCTTTTCGGTTTCGCCAAATTTATAGTCAATTACGGTGGCTTGATTGCCATTAATTACTACACGGTCGGGTCTGTAGTGGCTGCTTTGCGGAGTTAGAATCACTGCTTCGTTCAATACGGTATTACCATCAGCAAACCATTGGTTGGTGAGTGGCATTTGCCAGAATTTTTCGAGCATGTCATTCACTATCAGTGCTTCCGAACTATTTATTTTACCTTCGCGCAAACAGTTTGCTATGGCTGCTTCTGTATCGGATTTGAAACGTATGGTTTGCAATATTTCATGCATGATAGTGCCCATATTTAATTTACTGTCAGTGAGTTGCTGATTCTCTAGCCATCTATCAGTGCTCATGTTGCGTAATCGTAGTCGCCCCGTAGGAGAACTTGATTTATAGGCAGTCATTTTTTCTGTATTGTTGAGCGTCGGCTTTTTGCTTTGTACTGCTTGTTTTCTTTCTCCTATTTCCAACCTTTGGTTCGAAGTTTCAAAATGCTCATTTAAGTTTAGTTCGGTGGTGGAAACGGCTGCCGAATTAAACATTAAATGCATTAAACCTGCCAGCGAACTTGCTTTGTGTACATCTTCTAAGTCTTTTTCGGGCTTGGGTGCCATGCAAATCAATTCGTGTTTTGCACGTGTAAATGCAACATAAGCCACATTCAAATTGTCGATATATTGATGCATCAATTCATCGAAATACTGAGGCGCAAAAATGGATTGTGCCAACCTGGGACCGTATTCAACCGGAAGCAAAGGCAATTCATTAAACGGCTCGTGTACAGGTTCAGTCCACAGAATATTCTTATACAATCCGCTTTTTTTATTTACATCCCAATCGCAGAATGGAATCACAACTACTTTAAAATCAAGTCCTTT
>CAIWIS010000378.1 GCA_903912795.1 uncultured Bacteroidales bacterium | reverse complement strand
ATCATTCATTTAATTGGGTGGATTCACCAAATTTGGTGTCTTTAGTATTATAAACTCATTACAAAAGGGTAAAAGCCTTATTACTTACAATTTTAAAATAATATTTATGAAAGCAATTAGTTTCAAATTAGTAGTAGCCTTTGTGCTATTTTCGATGAATGTACTGTCACAAAACTACAATGTGCAGAATGTAAACGATTTAAAAGCATTTTTAAATCAAAATAGTTCTGTTCAGGGAAAAACAAATGCCTCGGTATTGGGTATCACAGATTTAGACAATCCTTCTACATGGCAGGGGTTTTCAACTGATTTAAATAGTGGGGGTTTTGTTTGGTCAATAGTGAAAAATGAGTATGTATTGGCAAGATTAAACATTGGGTCATTTCCAACTGATGTTCGTAATAAAATTGCCGGCGAACTTGTTTTGGATGATTCAAAAAAGCAACTTAAATCCATTGATATTTCCATCACAAAGATAACTAAACTGCAATTAACAGGGGCGACAAATGCACTTTATACAGTTTATGCACGTTACTGCCCGGAATTACAACTAATTGATTTGTCTACCAAAACGTCAGGATATAGTAATTTAATAGTTAGTGGTTGCCCCAAACTGACAACTGTATTGTTACACAAAAATTCAGGAGTTTTAAAGAGTATTTCAATTCAACTTTCAAACATCCCATTGTTGACAACATTAAGTAGTTTTAATATTAAAGCCGAAAAATCGAATGTGTCAATTGATAAATGCCCAATTCGTCCAAGTCAGATGCCCATAGTGGAAAGCGCAGATAATGCTTTACTAATTAAATCAAAAGTGCCATTCTTTATCCCAGCGTATTATGATACAACAAAAAAATATCACGAGGTAACAGCAGACGATATTATTGATTTAAGTGCTGAAAAAATCATAAATGATGTGACCAGCGAAATAAGTTGGGTAGATGAAAAGGATAAAGTAGTAAAACCCGATGAAGTGGAGCCGGGAAAATTTCGTTTGAAAGGGAAAGGCATAAAGAAAAACGGATTGTACACAGCAAAAATAAAGAACAGCATTTTCGAAAGCAATTATTATAACGGAGTTGGCGAGTTTAGCTCGATGCCTTTTTATTGCAAATAATTTTAAGTAATTGAGGATAATCAATATTGTTTCAAAAATGTACAAAAAATGAAAAGATCATTGTTCCTGAGTATTTTATCTACTGTAATAATAACACTAACTGCTCAAACCTGGCGAAGCAGTTTATATCCTACAAACTGGACCCCAGGCTATACTTATACGCAAGGTCGCTTTTTGCACGACTTTTCGTATGCAGGATATAAGAGTGGTATGGAATCGCTTCCAATTGTTACTAACAATGTTGTAGATATAAGCAAAGCTCCTTATTATGCCGACAAAACTGGCATCATAGATGTTACTACTAAAATTCAACAAGCAGTAACTGATGTTGAAAATGCCGGTGGAGGTGTAGTGTATTTACCTCAGGGTATTTATAAAGTGTCAGTTGCATCCAACCAAACTGTTGGTGTTAGAATACAAAAAAACAATGTCATTATTCGGGGTGATGGAACAAATAAGACCTACATTAAGAATGTAAGTAATTATATGCGCGATAAATTTCTATTTTACTTTTTTCCAACAGATTATGCAGGCTGGCAAAATAGCATAACGAATACAGGCACTCAAATCACTCAGAATTTATTGAACCCCACTACAACTATACCCGTATCATCAGTTTCGGGTTATAGTGTAGGGAATGAAGTATTGTTGGGTTCAGAGTGTACAGCGGAATTTGTAGCT
>CAIWIS010000377.1 GCA_903912795.1 uncultured Bacteroidales bacterium | reverse complement strand
TTTCATAATTTATTTTTTTAAATTAATATTTACATACTAGTAAGTAATTCGAAACATATCATTTAATAATTTCAATTACTTATCATTCTTTTTTGTTTATAGTAAACGAAAAAACACCTAATTTTGTTTGAATAATGCGTTTATTTTTATTAAAAAGGTTTCAAATTGTTGTGCATACTATTTTTTATTCGGATATTTGCATATAAAATTAAAAATCAACTAAAAACACCTCTATCATGACAAGAACAATTCGAATTCTTTTTTTAGCTGCTCTAATTGGAACCACTTTTTCTGCTTGTAAAACAAAACAAAAAGTTACAAAAATCCCAGGTGCAAATGTTGAAGCTACAACAACAGTAACTACCACAACACCAACAGTTAAACCACAAGCACCAACAGCACCAACTGGAGCTGAAGTAACTCGTAACGAAAAATTCAGTTTAGCCGATGGTGAAACAAATGCCGATGCATTAAAATTCAAATACCATGTTGTAGTAGGAAGTTTTAAAAGTCAAGTAAATGCCAAAGGATTGCAAGGTACACTTAAAGGTGAAGGAAATACAGCCTTAGTAGTTGTAAATGAGCAAGGTATGTTCCGCGTTTTAATTGCGTCGTTCAACGAATATGCACAAGCTCGTGCCCGCATCAATCAAATCTCGCAACGATTCCCTGATGCATGGGTATTAGTTCAAAAATAAATCTAAAATTAATAATAACTTGAAAAAGAGCATCATATAACTGTTGCTCTTTTTTTATTCAAATCAATAGTATGACTCGTATTTTGATAGTAGGACTTGGAGGTGTAGGAGGATATTATGGCGGAATGCTGGCACGTAAATATACTGACAGTAAAGAAGTTGAAATATACTTTTTGGCTCGTGGTGCCCATCTCGAAAAAGTTAAAGAAAATGGGTTAACCATTATTGCCGAAAATGAAACTTTCGTTGTGCATCCTAAGTTGGCAACTGATAACGCAACCGAAATTGGTATTGTTGATATTGCCATTATTACTCCTAAAAGTTACGATTTAACAACAACTATTGAGCAGATAAAACCATGTATTGGTACCGAAACTGTGATTTTACCTTTGCTCAACGGTGTCGATATTAGCGATCGAATTCGTAAAATGCTACCAAATACCGAAGTGTGGGATGGTTGTGTGTATATTGTAGGTCGATTAAAAGAACCTGGAGTAGTTCAAAGTTCGGGTGGTGTGCACGACTTGTTTTTTGGCAACGACAAAAGCGAATCAATAAAATTGCAACAACTGGAAAAAATAATGTTGAACGCTGGAATTAAAGCTAATTATAGTAGAAATATTCGTATGATTATATGGCGAAAATTTATTTTTATTTCTACTTCAGCAACACTTACTTCCTATTTTAATGTTGGATTTAGAGACTTACTAACCGATAACGATCGTAAAGAAACGACTTTGAAACTTATAAATGAAGTCGTTCAGTTAGCACAAGCCGAAGGAGTGGTTTTCGAAAACGATATTATTGAAACAACTACCAAGCATCTGGAGCGACTACCATTTGGCACCACCTCGTCCATGCACAGCGACTTTACAAACGGTCGTCGTACCGAACTCGAAACGCTTACCGGCATTGTAATAGAACTTGGAAAAAAACTGGGAATTGAAACACCTGAATATGAGAAAGTTTATAATGCGTTAAAAGATCTTACGATACTGGCTTTGAAGCAATAATTCATTTCCAAATTATGAATTGACAACATTTTCATATGTTATATCATTAAATTTCTGGAATCCATATTTTTCGATAAACTCATTATATTCCTCTTCCC
>CAIWIS010000376.1 GCA_903912795.1 uncultured Bacteroidales bacterium | reverse complement strand
GTTTAATGGCACTTCGGCCACAACAACATTTGTAAATTCAGGTCAAATTACAGCTATTTTACCTGCCTTAGCTACTCCTGGCTTTATAACCGTAAATACATCAGGATCAGTTGTTGAAAGCAAAAAACCATTTTTAGTAAAATCCCCCGAAATTCCTACAGCAAATATAACTAACACTACATGTCCTACATCGAGCGATGGTGCAGTGGCTCCCAACAATATTCCTATTGCTGTAAATTTCGACTATACCAAATCGCAATACATAAATTTAGGAACTCCACTACTGAATAACTTAAGTGCATTTACGCTCGAAGGTTGGATAAAAACTACCACATTTAACCGTAACAGTTTTTTTGGACAAAACAATGCAGTTGAAATTGGATTGACTACAGGCGGATTAGTTGAACTTTGGTCCGAAGGATTGTACACGAATATTTATTCTCCAACTGCATACCCTACCGATGGTTTATGGCATCATATAGCTGGGACTGGAGATGGAACAACTATGAAAATTTATATTGATGGCGAATTAATTGCATCGGGAACTCATGCTGCCTTGCCTGCTACCATTAAATATGGTTCGTCGCCCGATAATACTATGATTGGTGGTTATGTGTGGGATGCCGTAACGCCCAATTATCACAATGGACAGGTTTTAAAAGCGGGGTTTTGGAACAGAGCACTCACAAACACTGAAATAGCCGCATTGGCTTCCACTCCACATGGTTATTATACAGGCGAAACGAATTTAATTGCAGGCTATAACTTTTACGAAGGTAGTGGCACTACTTTATCGAAAACACCTAGTGGAACAAATGGAACTTTTGCAGGAACAACTGTATCGACATGGACTGATTTATTTACATATAGCTGGACAAAAGCGAGTAGCAGTTATACAGCATCAACCAAAAACATAAGCGGTTTATCAACTGGAACGTACAATTTAGCAGCCACATTCTTAGGTTGCACTGCCAACTCAGGTAATTTTGCTGTCGCTTCCAACGGCACTGAATCCACAGCAGCAACTTCTATTTCAGGAACATCGCCTATATGTAACGGCAGTAGTTCGTCGTTAAGCATAAATGGTGGTTCGCTTGGAACAGCCGCTTCGTGGAAATGGTATTCGGGCAGTTGTGGAGGTACGCTAGTTGGGACAGGAACTTCAATTTCGGTAAGCCCAGCAACAACTACCACGTATTATGCACGTGCCGAAGGAACTTGTAATACAACCGCTTGCGTTAGCTTTACAGTTACCGTAAATGCCACCGGACAATGGATAGGCGTGACAAGTACCGATTGGAATACCGCAAGTAATTGGTGCGGAAGTATTCCAACATCAACAACTGATGTAATTATACCTGCTGGAGTGCCTTATCAACCAACTATTGGTGCTGGCAATGGTATTTGCAGGTCGTTGACAATTAATGCGGGAGCAACAGTTACAATTAGTGGAACAAACACATTAACCGTACATGGAAATTGGATTAACAACGGAACTTTTACAGCAAACACAAGTACGGTTTTTTTCAATGGTACTACTTCCATTTCGGGCACATCAACCAATACATTCCACCACCTTACAATTAATTCCACAAAATCACTCACCGCTCCTGTCGGAAATGTAAATATCACAGGTAATTGGACAAATAATGGAACTTTTAGTGATAATGCAGGAACAATAAGTTTTGCGGGTTCAAGTTCTCAAACAATAACCGGAGTTAGTTCCTTTAATAACCTTACAATTAATAATATTACCGGAGTAC
>CAIWIS010000375.1 GCA_903912795.1 uncultured Bacteroidales bacterium | reverse complement strand
GTTGAAGTGTTTTAGTGCCAATTTGAATTTTAACACTGCCATCATTTGCCAACCAATCGCTACCTTGCAATAGTAAAGCATAAATGGCGTTTACAGTAGCTGTAGGTGAGTCCCAACGTTGGGTTTGCTTTTGTTTGAGCAACCATATTTTCATTTCGTCGATATCGGCAGTATTATTCGAAACTTCGGTATATGCCTCAATAATTGCAGCTTGTACTGCTATTGGTCGTTCGTTCCAAAAGTAGCCCGAAGTATTCCTAGCCCAATACATGCCCATTTCGTCGGTCTTTAAGGCATTTTCTTTGAGTGATTTAAGAATTAAATTGGCAGTTTTAATTTTTCCATTTCGATAAGCAACTATGGCCATCATGGCTTTGCCGTAAAGCATAAACGAAGTCCAGTATTTTTCGGACTGCGCTGAGTAAAACTTAATTGCTTCTTGTGCTGATACATGTACCGGAATATCTGAATACTCCGAACGTAAATGCAAGTAGAACAATTGCATATTGCCAATGCAGTTTTCTTTTAGGTAGTTTTTATTGTATTTTTTCAATTCAGCAAAATCCCTTGCAATTTCCAAATCCAAATATGTCAACGCAGCGGTAAGCGGTAAGTGGTAAGTGGTAAGTAGGTTGCTTTTTGTCATTTTATTTAATCTCGCTAAATTTAACAAAATTTCCTGCGTAATATAGCGACTTTCGTGCATGCCTTCGAACCAGACAAACCCACCATTCGGACCTTGTAATTGTAAGAGTTTATCCAAATATTGCTGACCTTGATTTTTTTGCATATTCAAGTCGAACAACAGCGCAATCTGACGTTTTTGTTCCGTTTCGTCTTTTGCAGCCATTACCCAGGGCGTTTCTTCCAACAACATATTTTTTAATTCAGCATTTTTCTGTAGATTTGAGAGTAAGGCATCTCTACTACTTGTTGCATTTTTCCATTGATCAAAAACTTTTGCAATTTTTGGGTTCGAATTGGCTATAAACGCTGCTAAAGTATTTGCATAATAAGCTGTCAGATAATCCAATGCATTGTTGTTTTCGGGAGTCGATAATGTTGGTAATGCTTGTATAGCATACCATGCAGGGTTCGACGAAAACTCCACTACTAAATTTTTAGTATCAACCTTTTTAGCATTTTTCAATAAACTTTCGAATGTGAATTTCCGAGTTTGATTGCTGCGAATTATTAAGGGCAAACTCTCGGTAATCAATACCTTATCGGGTAATACAGGCAAGTATTTTTGTTCACCATCGCTGAAGTTTCCAGCTGTGGCAATTACTTTGCAAATAACTAATTCGTAAGGCATAAACTCTGTAATCTCCCAATTTATTGCTTTGGTTTCATTCGCTTTTAAAGTTATTTTTTTTGACTGATTATCTTTCAAATCAATATTTTTATCAGTTGCAGGATCAATTAATTCAAAATTCACACTAGTTGTTAATTCTTTATCTGTCAGATTTATAATAGTAGCACTCAATATCAATTTGTCGGAACGGCGTACAAAACGCGGCAGATTCATTTGCACCATCAATTCTTTTTGAGTTACAACTTGTGCTTCGTTAAGTCCAACAAATAAATCGGACGTATGAGCCAGCATTTTTACATTCCAACGCGTCAGACTTTCGGGAGCTGTAAACGAGAATTTTACATTACCTTGGGCATCGGTGCGTAATTGTGGATAGAAAAAGGCTGTTTCGTTGAAGTTCGTGCGGATTTGTACAGGTTTTTGCTTTTCGGGTGTTGGCAACTCAATGGCTTTATCTGATGATATTGCTCCCACTAAACTTGAGCGTTTCTGAGTTCCATAGCCCACAGTTACCACTTCATCCATTTCTACTGGAGCACTTACCGCACCTACTACTTCAGCATTCATAACCTGCACTCCAGGTATATGCCTTCTTCGATACGAACCTGAAGAAATATTTAACCCAAACCAATTCAAGTTATCTAACTTAAAATCATATACTTCCAATTGATCGTTTTTGTAATATACATAGTCGCTACTGTTATATTTATTGTAAATTGTCCAAGTTGGCGAATATAAAATACTTTCGCGAAACAGCGGATTAAAACTCCAGCTATGCGCACGAATTGCATCCAGCGATGCATCGTACATTCCCACTAATAATTCGGCCGCATTTTTATCTTTAACCGTTTCGGGGATGGTTATGGTCCATTCAGCTTTTTCGCCGGGTTGTAATTTGTTGCGGAATACGCTCAATGTTGGTGTCAGTTTCTTTTCGGCTACTTTCCTTGTTATTTGTATTTGTTCTGTAAATAAATTTTCGTCTTTCATAAAGGTGAAAAATACGGTTACGCCTGCGCCATATTCTTTTTTGAAAAGTATTTCAAAATCACGAATTTCGTCGTTGAACTTCATCCATTTACTTTCGATAATTTTGTTTCCTTGCATAATTTCGTAAAGCACAGCTGTATTTTTGCTTGATGTACCAAAACGGATTCGTGCTTTTTCGCCTTCTACGCATTCGGTTTTTGGCGTTAGTAACCAGGTATATGTTTTTATGGGCGGACGCTTATCAGCATTATCGTAAACTATAAATACATTATCAGTTTTTACTTCATTTCCAAAAGCATCATTTGTTTTAAAAATAATTCTATATTGTGCTGATTTCCATTTTTTTACTTCAAGGTTTAGAGTCTTATCTTTCGTGTTGAATATGCCTGAAACTATTTTTTCTGCATTTTTAGTTTTCGAAATATCATTTTTGTTCTCCACGTAATCCGATAATTCTTCCAATCTGAATATCTCATAATTAACAACCGATTCGAGTTTTTCGCCATTTAATGTTTCGGTTGCAATATCCATCTTTATACCAGTCGATTTTTCTGTTTTTTCCGGAACGGTAGCCAATATAAACAGCGATTTATCGCCCACCGAAACATATTGTTCACCTTGTTGCGTTTCGCCTTTGGGGTCGGTTACGTCTGCCGATATGGTATAGGTGTAAAAGCTACCTCGTCCTGTTTCGATGCTTGATTTTGGTTTTTCAGCAACAAATGAAACTTCAAATTTACCATTTGAATCAGATGTTGTATTTCCATTCGAAATTTCAGTTTCGGGCTCATTCCACCACCAGCAGTAACGGTGCGAGATGCGTGTAACGCGGTATTTTACATTTGCATTGCCTATATTGTAACCCGCATACGCTTTTACATTTCCGCTAAGTGTAATTTTTGAACCGAATTTTATTTCCGATTTTGGTTTATCAATAATGACCTCAAAAGTTGGGCGTTTATATTCCTCTACATAAAATGTTTGAGAAAAATTTCCAGATTGAATGCGATAAGCTCCATTAAGTCCACCTTCGGGCAAAATAAATTCACCAGCAAACGAACCAAATTCATTCGTTTTATACGATTTTGAACTCACCTTCTGTCGGTTAGCATCATACAAACTAACTTCGTACGAAACAGATTTTTCAACTTCGTTGCGGTTTTTGTTGGCAAAATAGGCTATTCCTTTAAAATAGACGGTTTGACCAGGGCGATAAATGGAACGATCGGTAAATAAATTTAATTGGGAATTGCTATTAATATGACTCATATTATCATTCAGATAACTGTGTGTTGTTGTAGAGAAATATTTATCAGCACCAAATTCAAAAAAAAGGATATTTTCGGAGTAATTATCTGCAAAAGGAATTTTACAATTACCATTTACATCAGTTATTATCTTGTATTTCAACGCAATATTATATCCGTTTCCTGTCCATTTTTGCTGATATGCTGCTACTTGTACGCCTTTTTGTTGAAGTCCCGACTGCCGATTGAGTACATAAACACTTTGTATGTTGGCCTCATTGGTTCTAAATATGCAACCCAAGTCTGAAACAATAAAACTGGTCTTAGAAATTTCTTCTTTCGAAAGGTCGTATTTTGAATGCACCGTAATTTCGTAAATTCCATACTCATTTGTTAATACATTAATATTTGTATCGGTAGGTAAAAAGTTGGGATTTGTTTTCAATTTTATCGTTTTGGTTTCCAACAACGTACGGTTTGGGTAATCCTCGTTGCGAATTTGTTTGTTGCGGTTATAAATATTGTATTCAACAGCAGTGGCATTAATCTTATAAATATTCATTTCCAATAAAGTAATATTTGCTGTATTAATTTTAACTGATAAATTCGAAGCAGGTTTTATTAAATCAATATGATTAACGCTGAGTGATTTTTGGGCAATCTGATTTTTAATGTTTTTAAGCAAACCGATACGTTTTGACGTCGGAAATTGTTTGATACCTCTATTACATATATCATAAGCAGTGCGTTTATCAGTTTTATTATTTGAAAAAGTAATAGGGTTCAAATAAAATTGTGCCTTATAGTTCAATACTTCAACTAATAGTTCGTTAGAAGCATATTTTTGTTCTAACTCTTCTAAAGCTTTGATATATAGTTCATTAACCTGATGAATGTTTTTGATATATTGCAATCGGTTGAGGTCGGAATAAACTAATGCATGTTTATAGTTGCTAGTGGTATGAAATTCAATAAGTTGTTGATAAATGGCCATTGTTTTACTTTCAACTGTGCTTGCATAAGTTGAATCCTGTACAAACTTTACAAAATCAGTTGCATTGGCATAATACACATCGCTCAGGACAGGGTTTTTCAAATCGCATGCTTGTGATATTTGTTGGAGTAAATTTATATATCGATAGGCCAAAAAATCGAATAAAGTAGGTTGAAATGTGCGGCTATCGTCACCTTTATCTAGAAGAGCTTCGTATTTTAAAACATCTGTTTGTTGCAGTACTGATTTGTTTTGCAACGATAATGATAACAGCTTTTCAATTTTGTCGTAGAATATATTTTTTGTCCATTCCTTGATGTCTTCAGGAATTGTTCCAACTACTTTTGTTCTTTGATCAATTGTCCACGCATTATTTTGATAATAACTGACATACATTTCGGCTGTCATCGATAGTAGTATTGCTTTTTTATCAAGTGCTTTTTCGTTTTGAGCCATAGTTTCGAATTCACGTATCAAAGCGGGTGCTTTGTCAGGGTCAATTTCGAGTGTGAAACGCATTTTGTAAATAGTGGCAATAATAATTTGTGTGGTATTATTATCTTCTATAGCCTGTGCAAGAATTTCGTCAACTTCTTTTAAAGCCGACTCTGGTAATTGCTGTTCAGCTAGTTTCTCAACTTTTGTCCAACGAAGTGCGAGGGGAGTTGTGTCTTTTTTCTGAGCTAGTAATAATCCGGTTATTATTATTATTGCTATTAGGCTAAAAATGGCAAAATTCTTCTTCATAATCGTGTATTTTGTAAAGTTTTATGTTAGAGTAGGCAAATATAATACCAATTGTTTGAAATGTTGTAAACCCCGCAAAATTATAATTGAATTCATTTTAGTTTTCAATTTATTTTCATAAAAATTTTGTAATATCAAAATAAATCATTTTATTTGCATTTTAAATAACCCCTAAAGGTATCATTAAATGAATTTTACTAAAACTACTGAATACGGATTGAGAATTATGAGCTATATGTCGTTGGATAATAGCAAATTATATACAGCAAACGATTTGTTTAACAACTTACAGATTCCATTTCGATATTTACGTAAACAACTTAATTTTCTGTCAAAACAAGGATTGCTTGTGAGTATTCAAGGCAAGCAGGGAGGCTATCAAATAGCCAAACCATTGCATGAAATTACACTACTAAATATTGTGGAAGCAACAGATGAAGTAATACCTGAAAATAAGTGTTTTTTTGGATTTCATGATTGTCCTTTGACCGAAAAATGCTCCATGCATGATAAATGGGGCGATGTGCGCGATGCAACCCTTGAAATTTTAAGAACAACCACCTTGTTTGATTTAAACAAGGAGAAATGCAGCATTAATCTTTCGTTAAAATAATACTCACTTTTAAAATTAAATTATTATGGTCGATTCACAAGTTGTTCTTTGGGGACAAACAATCGCGTACACTTGTTACACGATTTCCATCATGTCGTTGATGGCTTGGTTTGCTTACAAAATCACCCGTCAGGGCGATACTTACAAAGCGCCAAACAAGCTATTTTATGTGTATGTGTCGGTGCTAATTGTGGCGGGTGTATCGCTGCACATTATCACGTACAACACCATTCCTTGGGCTCCAATGGACATTAATCGGGCTGAAATAAAAGCCGACAAAGTGTTTGATATTCGGGTGGCCAATCATCAGTTTTATTTGCCTGCCGATACACTTTTTATTAAAGTTGGCGAAAAGGCTATGTTTAATGTAACATCCGACGATTTAACGTACGGATTTGGACTTTTCCGCAAGGATAATTCTATGTTGTTTCAAATGCAGGTAGTGCCTGGTCACAACAACGATATTCTTTGGCAATTTAATAAACCAGGTGTTTATTCCATTCGTTCAACCGAATATTCAGGTCCAAAAGGAGCGCAAATGATTATTGATCATGCAGTAGAAGTAATAGAATAAGAGATTATTAAATTGAAAAAAAATAAATAGTATGAAATTTATAGATATATTTCTGAATGGCGAAGGTGGTTTATTTAAACCAAAAACTTTAACGCCAGCGCAAAAATTAGTTTTGCGTTTTGTGGTTGTATCGTTGGTGTATTATTTCTTTGCACTTTTCGAAGGAATGATAATGCGTGTTTTCCAAGTTGATCCGTCGTTTATGCCTGCCGAACAGTACTTTGGTATTTTAACTGCACATCCATTAGTTGGTATTTTTGGCTCTACTTATTCGTTGGTTTTTGGTGCATTTTTGTTTTTAGTGCCATTTTTGATGAAAAAACCATTGTGGAGTATCAAATTGGGTAATTGGACATTTATTTTGATAACTGCTGGTACTATGGTTTTCTGGTTAGCCGGATTTTTAACTGAATATGCACCACTTTATACGCTTTATTGGCCGTTACCTGCCGATTTTACACAGTTCGATCCGCTTGGTGGTGCTATTTTTATTACTGGTATTGCAATAGTAATGGTTGGAACAGTATTTTTTGTAATTAATATTTTTAAAACTATATCCTACACTCCCGAAGGTTGGGAAAAACAACCATCGAAAGCATTACTTGCTTCGGCTTTAGGTTTAGATGCTTTTACTAATTTGTTTAAGAAAAAGGAGAAACAAAAAGAACATTTGATTTCACTACCAGTAGCAGCTGTTGCCCGTGGTACTGTTGATGTTGCTCTTAATGCTGGTATTATTTTATTTACAGGTGTTCTAATTTTGGTTTATATGGTTTCGTACCTTATGGGCATTGATCTTAAACATACGGCTATTGATGCATTACTTTACAAAAATTGGTTTTGGTGGGGATTAGACCTTATTGCTGATGGACTTGTGTTGATCTTTGTTGCAGGTACTTGGTATTTATTAGCCATGCTAATTACGGGTAAAAAACTGTTTATGCAAAACATAGCTCGTGCAGCATTATTAGTCGAGTTAGTTGTATCGTGGACAGTTTGGTCCCATCACTTGATGTCGGATCAAGCACAACCTGGAATTCTTAAAATACTTTCGGGTGAGTTGGTTACGGCTTTCGAATTAATTACACAAGGTTTGGCATTTTTCATTACCTTGGTTACGCTTTGGAGCGCTCGTCCACTGAAAATGACTAATCCGCTAAAATTCTTATTAGGTGGTTTGCTCGGATTTGGATTGGCTGTACCTGCAGGTATTATGCAAGCCGACATAGGTTTGAATCGCATTTTACACAATACACAATGGATTATTGGGCCACACGTTCACGTTGCTGTATTGGTTGGACTTACCATGACACTTTATTCAGCTGTGTATATTCTTTTCCCAATTGTTACTAATGGTGCAAAACTATACAGTCAGAAACTTGCAAATGTACATTTTTGGTGCCATTTGGTAGGTGGTATAGGTATGGGCGCTTTTATGGGAATGGCTGGCTTACATGGCATGCTTCGCCGTACAATTTATTATAATGGTGAATTTAATCTGTATATGGTTTTGGCAGCATTGTCGGGATGTTTATTATTTATTGCATTTTTGGCATTTTTCTATAATATCGTTATGAGTCTTGGCTTAAATGGAGTTTTACAGATATTTACACCATCGAAACTCGATGCTAAAAATACGGTTCCAGCCGAAAGTTAATTGCATGTAGATAAAATTGTTCTAAAATAAAAAAGTCGCTGTGAGTATATTCACAGCGGCTTTTTTAATGCTTCGTCTATAATCTTAAATATCTTTGCTCTTTGCTCTTTGTTCTAAAAATCTTCTTCACCTCACAAACACAAACTTATTTTCATTCGAAAGTTGAGGATAAAACCAATAGCCTTCGTCGTTAAATCCTTTAATATCTTCCACTTCAACAATTTTGTTTTTTAACAGAAATCGTGCCATTAAACCACGTGCTTTTTTGGTATAGATAACAATTTGCTTGAACTTGTCGTTTTTGTATTCATAAAATTCAATGTCAATTTTATGGATTTTTTTTCCTTTCAATAAGAGTGTTTTAATATACTCCGACGAAGCTAAGTTGATAATTGTTTGCGAGTTTGTGTCTTTCATTTGTTGCAATACAAAATTAGTCACTTTTTGTTGCCAAAATGGATACAAATCTTTTCCAAACTCATTTTGGAGTGCCGAACTTACGTCTAATCTATATGGTTGAATCAAATCGAGTGGGCGTAGAGCTCCATATAATCCTGATAAAATCACTAAATGTTGTTGAGCATATTCTAATTCTTCGGGCGTTAAGCTACTTGCTTGCAATCCTCTGAAAACTTCTCCATCAAATACAAAAGCAGCTTGTTTTGCATTCTGAGGTGTAAAGGGCAAGTGCCAATTGAAAAACCGATCGTAATTCAAATCGGTGAGTTTAGTGTTTATTTCCAGTAACTTACTTAATTCAGTAGGTTCTAATTCGCGCATCAAATCCACCAATTTTTTTGCCTCTTTCATAAAAACAGGAAGTGTATGTTTTTCTGTGAATTGATGGGGTTTAAAGTTTTGAATTTTGGCAGGCGAAATTATTATTATCATATCCGTTTTGTCTAGTTGAAAAATGAAATGTAAAAGTAATCAAAATATAGATTAAAAAATTATTGACTTTAAAAAATACCCTTACTAAGTGCTGTCGAAATAATCGAAAAATCAACTAATAGCAAAATCACATTTTAAAATAAGCCATTTTTTGTAGTTCAAAGTTTTAGAGTGCCTGTCGTAAAAATTCCAATATTTTCGAATTATATAAGCTATACAGCATCTTAAAGGGTTAAATAATTGAATTTTATAGTTAAATGATGTTATATTGACGCTGGTTGACTTATTATTTGGGGAGTCATTTAAACTATACAATTGTAATAAACAAAAATAAACTTATACATAAAGCTTCGAAAATGCATTCTCAGACAGATACATTTGTTGAATTAAACTATCTATTACAAGTACATGAGCCTATTTGTAGTAGTTACTACAGAGTCGTATTACAAGTGCTACAATGTGTTAGTTGTACCAATATATTTTATATTCATTAATTTTAGCAGTACAAAATAGCTGAATTTTTCAAGAGCAATAAATGATTAAATATTTGAAATCATAATTTGGAAAACAAGCTTATTTACACACACACTAATTTACTAAAATTTAAGAATTATGGAAGCGAAATTTTTAACGATGTTCAAGGAAGTACTTGAAATTACGGACAGAGAGTTATTGTTGGAAGATAATTTTCGGGATTATGAAGAGTGGAATTCGTTGGTTTTTTTGTCGCTGATAGCAATGATTGATGAAGAATTTGACGTAATAATTGAAGGACGTGACTTTAAACAGTTGAAAACTAATGCTGAAATCATTGAAACAATAAAAAAACTTCAATCTTAAAATAAAAAATCTCATGAACAATCCTTTTTCCATAGCAAGCAAACGAATATTAATTACTGGCGCTTCGTCGGGTATTGGTCGCTCTATGGCAATTGCTTGTTCAAAAATGGGAGCAGAGGTTTACTTTACAGGACGCAATGCAGCGGCATTGACCCAAACACTTGAAATGATGAATGGCGAAGGCCACAAAATGTTGGTGTCGGATATTACTAGCTTACAGGACGTTGAAAAACTAGTTTCCGAATTGCCAATACTTGATGGAATTGTAAGTAATGCAGGCATTAATCGCCGCATGATTACACAATATATCAAGGAAATGGACATGGATATGATACTAAACACCAATTTAAAAGCTCCTATAATGCTTGCAAAAGCCTTGTTAAAAGCAAAAAAAATAAATTTTGGTGCATCAATAGTATTCGTTTCTTCAATAGCTGCTTTTCATTCAAGTATTGGCGATGGTGTATATAGTGCTTCAAAGGGTGGTTTGTCGTCGTTTTCGAAAGTGTTGGCATTGGAACTGGCTTCTAAAAAAATTCGTGTTAATACAATACAACCAGGAATGGTTCACACAGGTTTAACCGAAGTAGGCCCTTTGAGCGATGAAGATTATAAAAAAGACGAACAACGTTACCCGTTAGGACGCTACGGAAATCCAGAAGAAATTGCCTATAGTGCAATTTATTTATTGTCAGATGCTTCGGTATGGATTACAGGTACTGATTTAGTGATTGATGGTGGAATTTCTTTAATTTAATGAATTATGGCACTTATTACATTTAATAATATAGGAATTAGCGCATTAAGTGGTGCAGTGCCCAGTAATGTGATTAAAAATTACGAATATACAGAGTTTTTTACTTCGGAGGAAGTAAAGGATGTGGTTGATAAAATTGGGATTGTGGAACGTAGATTTGCTAATGCTGATACTTGTGCATCGGATTTGTGTTTTGCTGCTGCCGAAAAACTAATTGCCGATAATATTATTGATCGTTCGGAAATTGATTTATTGGTTTTTATTTCGCAAACTCCCGATTATAGGATGCCAGCTACTTCAATTATTCTTCAGGAACGCTTGAAACTTGCTTCAACAACCATGGCTTTTGATATTAATTTGGGTTGTTCGGCATTTATTTATGGTTTAAGTGTGGTTTATGGATTGATGCAGACTGGTTGTATTCGCAAAGCCTTGATACTTGATGGTGAAACTCGTTCGAAGGTATATTCAAAAAAAGATCGTCGCACTGCTTTTATTTTTGGCGATGCTGGCGTAGCTGCTTTGATTGAATGCAATGAAAAATTTGGTAAAAGCTGTTTCTCATTCAATTCAGATGGATCGCGCGAGGATTTGATAAAAATTAATGCCGGTGGATATCGTAATCCATCGAGTGCCGAAACAGTAGTTGAGAAAGTGGTGGATGAATTTGGTAATATACGCTCCGACGAACAAGGTTATATGAATGGTGGCGACGTTTTTAATTTTGTAATTCGCGAGATACCAAAAGATTACAACCTTATTTTTAATTATGCTGGTGTTGAAAAGGATGCTGTTGATTATTTCGTTTTTCATCAAGCCAATAGTTTTATTAATGGTTATTTGGCAAAGAAATTAAAATTAGATATCGACAAATTGCCGTCGACTTTAGAAAAATATGGAAACACTTCATCGGTTTCGGTTCCTTTGACAATTGTGAGCGAATTAAAAAACAAGTTGGATTCGCAAAAAACATTGTTCCTCAGTGCGTTTGGTGTAGGTATGACATGGGCATCAGCTATTATAAATGTTAGCGATTGCCACATAAGTGAGATGATAGAAGTATAAGAATTTGATAATTTACTAAAAAATTAGGGTTATGAAACGAGACAAAATTTGGTTATCCTTAGCTCAAATGAGCGGATACGAAATGCAATTTATTCAAAGTGCTTTTGACACAAACTGGATAGCTCCACTGGGACCCAATGTTACAGATTTTGAAAGTCGTTTGAAAAATTTTGTAGCACCTGAAGAAGACAACTGTAAAAGCGTAGTAGCACTCAATACTGGTACTGCTGCATTGCATTTGGCATTGTTACAATTAGGTGTTGGTGCTGGCGACGAAGTGCTTTGTCAGACTTTTACATTTGCGGCTACAGCCAATGTAATAACTTATCTGGGCGCAAAACCTGTATTTGTTGATAGCGAAAACCTTACTTGGAATATGTGCCCTGTTATGCTCGAAGAAGCTATTCGCTCGCGATTGGCTATTACGGGTGTTTTACCAAAAGCTATTCTTTTTGTTGACTTATATGGCATGCCTGCACAAATCGACAAAATAATGGAAATAGCTAATCGTTACAGTATACCAGTTGTCGAAGATGCTTGCGAAGCGCTAGGATCTACTTATAAAAACCAAAAATGTGGAACATTTGGCGATTTTGGTTCATTATCATTCAATGGCAATAAAATAATTACAACTTCGGGTGGTGGTGCTCTTATTTGTCCATGCGAAACTACAGCTAAAAAAACCTTGTTCCTGGCTACTCAAGCCCGCGAAAACGAAGTGTATTATCAACATAACGAAGTGGGCTACAATTACCGCATGAGCAATGTAAGTGCAGGTATTGGTTGTGGACAAATGATGGCATTGGATTCGTTTGTTGAAGCTCGCCGACGCAATCATAAACTTTACTCTAAATTATTGAGTGGAGTACAAGGTATTACAGTTCAGGAAAATCCTAGCGATGATTTTGAATCGAACTTTTGGTTAACATGTATATTAATTGACGAACGTAAATTTGGAAAAAATGCCGATGAAATAAGAATACTTTTGGAACAAAATAATGTAGAAACTCGCCCGTTGTGGAAACCTATGCACATGCAACCAGTATTTGCTCACTTACCTTATTATGGTAACAATGTTTCCGAAAATTTATTTAAAAATGGACTTTGTATACCTTCAGGTGTGGGTTTAACCATCGAAGATATTTATTTTATTGTTGATTTAATCTTAACTGATTATCCTCCAGTAAATAAGAATAAATATGCACGTATTAAAAACAGAGATTTGCGCTATCGTCCAAATTCAGTGGAAAAAGTATCGAGCATTTTGTATAATGTAAGCAATGAAGAACTTTAATAACTAAATTGTAACAAGCATTTGTTTTTTACACTTAAAAATTAATTAAATGGCAGCTAATCAAATAAATACTGAAGAAAATAACGAGCTGAACGACAAATATCCTTATAGCAATTATAAAAAGCCACAACAGGATTTAAATAGTTTTTTTAGTCGGTTTTTCAGAATAGTACTTATACATAAATGGATTTTTTTGAGCGTATTTGTAGCAATACTACTATTGGTGTTGCTTTACGCTCTGAAACAACCCAAAGTGTATCAGTCTAACTATGAGGTATTTTACAACGAAACCATGCGTGAATACATGAGTTTGGATGATGCACCGGTAGTAAAATCGGATTTCGATAAAAACTATTGGCTTAGTGCTATGAAATCGGACGAAGTGCTTAAATCAACGATTAAAAATTCTGGTTTGACTTATTCGGTATCGCATTTAAAATCTATGTTGTTTGTGGGTATTATTGACAAACGCAAAGAAGACCGTATCCCTGTATATTTGATTAGTATTTCATGTAAATATAACGAGCATATACCAATTTTGATTCGTGCTTATGTAAAGTCGCTCAATGAGTTATTGCTTTCGAATCAGGTTTCGAACTCCGAACGCTTAGTTGTTTATCTTGGCGATCAAATCAATCAAAATAATCAGAAATTAAATCAGATTGATATTTCTATCCGTCAAACAGGAGCCTCCAAAGGGACAGAAATTATTGATTTTGCAAAAATTAGTACAACGCTTGATCAATTTAGAGCCGATTTATTGAATGCACGTGTTAATTTGGCTTCTATTATGGCGGCTCGTATACGTACCGAAAATGAATTGAAAAACTTAGATGGCACTATTATTAACGAATCGGCTTTTTCCGAACCGCTTAAAGTGCAGTTAATGAATCTTGAGGTGGATTTAGCTCGTTCGCTTACACGCAACAAGGAGGATCACCCCGAAGTAAAACAAATTCGTCAGAATATTGAGCAAATTAGCACCATGATTCGCGATACCTTACAACAACGAATGGAGGTTCGCAGTTTGATTCAAAATCCATTAAAAGGTCAGTTAATGAGCAAGTTAATGGAATATAAGATTCAAGAAGTGTCGGAGGATACCAAAGTTAAATCGCTCGAAAGAATTATTGCTGAACTCGAAGCTAAAACCTTACCTGGGTCTATCAACGAAGAGCAGCAACAAACATTGCGCAATCGTGAAATGGTAAGCATGACTATCAAACAACTGAATGATAAACTCATCGAAACACAATCTACATCGCAAGGCAGTTTAAGCCGATTTGTATTTGTCGACGATCCTAGTTCGGTATTTATTGCTAACAAAGGGATAATGTTTTACATCATTTTTGCATTTTTGCTTGGTTTAGTTATTGCATCGCTTATTGTATTTGTGTACGATATGCTTGATGATCGCATTATGCTAATTGACGATTACGACCGCTTTTATGCTTCGCCTATGTTGGGTGTTGTAAAGCATTATTCTGAAAACGAGAATGCTTTGGTTACTGTAAATCCTATTACTGGTGCTAAATACCGCTCTACTAGCGATATGAGTAACCTTATTATTAACCTGCGTCAAATTCAGAAGCTTAAAGAACTAAAAACCTTTGTTATCTCGAGTCCTGATCGGTTGGATGGTAAATCGCTTGTTAGTATGAAAATGGCCGCAGCCATTGCAAATAAAAGTCAGCGTGTTTTGTTGGTGGATATGGATTTTTTCTCGCCAAAATTAAGCTCTAAAGTAGAACCCGAATTCGAAATTGGTTTGAGTAATTATTTAATGTCCGAATGCGATTTACAAACCATTATTAAACCTACCGAAATTGATACTTTACATTTTGTAAATGCTGGTAATGCCGATGGACATAAGGAATTGTTTTATAATAATAAAAAATTAGTTGAGTTTAT
>CAIWIS010000374.1 GCA_903912795.1 uncultured Bacteroidales bacterium | reverse complement strand
TCCCCTTTAGGGGCTTGGGGCGGCAAAAATTAATGTTATAACTGCCCCTATATCCCCTAAAGGGGACTTGAAGTTACAATTGATTTGTGAAATTATTATTTTTTACAAATGCGACATTATTTATTTCCTATTACTTAATTCATTTATTTTAGTTTATAATGATTGAATTAGTTGAAGCTCCTTTGTTGGTATATGTTTTCAAAAGATATGTGTTTGTTTTCAAATTGCTCACATCAATTGTTTTCTGATTATTTTCTGAATCGATTTCCATCACCTTAATGCCTTGTAGATTAATTATTTCAACTTTAGTTATTATTTCATCCGAGCTTACAGTTATAAATGTGCTGGATGGGTTTGGATAAACACTAATAGTTGATTTCGATTTTAAATTATACAATGCAGTTGAGGCCGGAGCTCCTACTATAATGCTGCAAGTAGCTACGAGTTTACCATCAGATGTTTTGGCAGTGATAATTGCTGTGCCGTTTTCGAGTGCTGTTACTTTGCCTGTATTGTCAATAGTAGCAGTGTGTTGATTCGACGATGACCAAATTATTGTTCTGTTTGCTGAATTTGTAGGGCTAATTGTGGCAGTTAAAGTTGTGCTTATTCCCTTTGCTAAATTTCGTTGAGTTGCATTAAGGCTCAATACTTCTTGTTTTAAGAGATTTACAAAATTTCGGGTAGTGTAAAAATATTTATCTCGATAAATAAAATGCCAAGAGCTGAAGTTGGTTGAATATGTATCGTACTGTATCATTTTCAGCAAGTTGGTGGTGGAATAACTATATACGTAACGCGAAGCCATTTTCCAGACATTGGTGGTGTTTGTCGAATTCAATTCAGTAGCCAGCAGTTTCTTTGTGTTATAAGTATAATCCGTTTTTTGATTCTCTGACCAAGCCGAAGTTGTTGTATTCCAGATCGACTTCACATATTGAATCTTCTGACCATTGGTGTTGTAAGTAGTAACTTCTTTGTTGCTACCTTTCCATGTTTTAGAAGTTGAATCCCAAGTGTACCACGAGTTTAGTGTTTTATTATTAGTTGCATCAAAAGTATATTCAAATTTTGTTCCGGTATATTGCCAAACATTATTCGTGAAATCCCAGGCTGAAGTCATTTCAAGTGTTTTATTCCGGTTAGCATCAAATGCATATTCAACCTTACTGCTTCCTTGCCAATTATTGGTTGATGTACTCCATGAGTATTCTGCTTTTAAGATGCTATTATTATTCGCATCAAAAGCAAGCTCCGTTTTGTTTTTACCTCTACCTTGATTATCGTACGAAGCGGTCAGAGTTTTACGTCCTGTTGCATCATATTCGTATCTTATTTCGCCTGTTAAATAAGAATATCCTAATTCAATGCCGGTGGTTTTTTCGAGCGTTAAACGATTATCGCTGTTGTACGTATATTCAACTTTCATTCTGGCAGTTGTATTCCAGGTGTTGTTTTGGGTGTTCCAAGCATAGGTAGTTGCTAGTTCAGGATTTCCTAAGGTATTATAATTTATTTCTACTTTTTGTTTTGCACTCATATACCACGTTCCTGACATAAATATTTGTGCTTCCATATAGGTTT
>CAIWIS010000373.1 GCA_903912795.1 uncultured Bacteroidales bacterium | reverse complement strand
TTCATAGATTTTTTAACAAATCTATGAATTGTGATTATTTTATTATGATTTTACTTTCAATATTTAATTGCATGAATACTTACCGGTCCAATTAACCCCGAAACTTGTAACGGACTTTCAGCAGTATAAGGATTTACCGAACACCAGGTTTTGCGTTGCTCAACAGGAAGTTTTGCATCACCAATCAAGCGGTTCATCCAATTGTTCACCACTTCAATTTTCAAATCATTATTCCCTTTTTTTACATATGAAGTAATATCCAGTTCGTAAGGTGCAGTCCATAAACCACCCACCTAAACACCATTGATAGATATTTTAGCTGAAGCCGTAACATATCCCAAACTAATCATCACTTTTTGTTGGTTGGGCAGTTTCTTTATTTGGAACTGATTACTGTAAATAGCTGTTCCGGAATAATATTTAATACTGTCATTGGTGGAAGTTGTCCAATCCATAAGTGTTTTAAATTCTACAGGTTTTATCGGACCACGGTTATTGGTGTCAAATTTCACTGTCCATGGCGTTTGAAGATCACTTAATAAAACAGGTGTTGGATAATTGGCTTCTAACGTAGTTGCATTAGATTTTTCGGCTGCATTTCTAAATACAATAAACACACTTTCATTAGGTGAAAGTTTCAACGGCACTGCCGTGGAATTTTCATTTTGAGTAAAAGCAGGAAATATGCGCATGCTACCGGTAGTTGCCTCCCACAATTCGGGTTGCAATCCTTTTACTCTAAATTCTGGTGTAACTAATTTCGTTTCATTGGTTTGGTTCGATACAAAATAGATTTCGCCTTCTTTTGTGCTGCGGTGACCATAATGAATGGTATTATCCTCAGGTAATTTACAATCGGGAATACAATTAATCAATGCCAAAGCCTGTTTCATATCCAGACCATTTAGAATCATCCCTTTACCTACTTTGCGTGATGTTATGTTTATTCCATCTACATTTCCCCACAATTCTTTTGCTATTTTCTGTACTTGTTGATCGGCCATAGGTTGGTTTTGTAAGCTTGGCGAACGTTTTGGAGCTGGTCCGAGAACAATAGCACCATCATTTACCAATTGTTTGATTTTTGCCAACAATTCAGGACGCATGGTTTCTAATTTGGGCAACACCAATATACGATATTGAGTACCGTGTGGTAAAGTAATCAGTCCTTTCTTAACGGTCATGAATTTTTCAATTACTTCAGCATTCATATAATCGAACTGATAACCTACCGGCAATTCAGGATCTATAATTCCCGTCATCTTTGGGGTATCTTCGCCAATAAAATAAGCCACATCGGCAACATTTAGCCCTTGTTGAAGCATATAATTGGTTCGCTTTAGGTATTGTGTGTAAACATCCATTTGTGAAAACCAGGTGTTCTTGCGGTTAAATTCATTTCCGAAAGGTGCATTTATGCCCGGGTTTTTATCCTCATAAGGTTGAGAAATAAATACATGTAGTAAGGTGTTATTAATTCCTTCAGCAAAAAAACGGTCGCCTCTTTGTTTCAAATTAGCCGGACCGCGACTAAAGGCAGCACCGCCGCAAGTATTGGATTCGGCTGATATTTTGTTTTTTCCATAAATATGACCACAAGAAGTAGCTGAACGATTTTCTGTATCTCCTAATGTACCTTCACTCCAGAATTCGCCGGCAATTTCGTCCGACTGACCGCCATACATTAAAAACTCGCCCGGAAATCCCCAGTGTCCATAACATTCCAACCAGGTACTCAGACCATATTTGTGACTGACATCTCTCAGTCCACCCACATATTCGTAGGCTATCTTGTCGGCTACCATGCGGCGTAAGTCCCACAAAAAGCGATCGGAGGACTGCTGGCTGTTAACAACCATCCCCTTATATACCGGAAGGTAAGGCATGGCATCGTATCCATACTTTTGTTTGAATAGTTCCAGAAATCCGTCCGTAAAGTTTTGCCCTCCTTGTTCATAACTATCCTGCACAACTACTTTGAAGCATTTCCTATCCGCTTCGGGAATCCGTTTGAGAATTTCGCCTATATGGCCATAGAAATGCTTCTCTGTATGTGCTTTACTTATTTTATCCACTTCGTAACCGGTTGCTTCGGGTGAAGCAGGACCATTT
>CAIWIS010000372.1 GCA_903912795.1 uncultured Bacteroidales bacterium | reverse complement strand
GCGCATGAAAGTTATCCATCGTCGGGTTCGGTTTGGTACAGCATTAATAATGGAAATAGCTGGACACAACTGCCCACTTTTACGAGTGACACTTCGAATGCCGCCGAAGTTGCCTTAGCGATTAATGCAGCTGCTGGGCAATCGCAGGTTAAGTTTAAATGGAATTATACTTGTGCACCAACGGGAGCTTATTTTTGGGCTGTCGATGGTATTCAGTTGGTCGACACTTCAGTTTTAATTATACGAAGTGGTGAAACAGTAACGCTGAGCACACCTACGGTTTTAAATAATGTCATTATTCAATCGGATGCATCGCTGATTGTTAGTGCCGGAAATCAACTGACCGTGAATGGCACATTTACCAATAATGCAGGTAATAATGGTTTTATACTCGAAAGCAACGCTTCGGGAACAGCTACTTTTATGGATAATGTGGGTACCCCAAACATGGTTTCGGGTTCGGTACAACAACATTTGAATACCCAACGAAATTGGTATATGAGTTTACCTGTAAGTACTTTCGCAGTTCCTGCAGGTCAGGATTATGTTACTTATTTTTACCCCGAAAATAATATTTTACAAACCGCCAATAACGGCGCATTTTGGGATATTCCTACCGAAAATATGCTTTCTACTATTGGTTATATTGTTAATCCATCCGCCGAAAAAACAGGAGTACCAATTACATTTAGCGGTATATTGAATTCAGGCACAAAAACAACGGCAACGCTCACAAATTCAACGCTTAACAATCCGTCCAAACATGGTTATAATCTGATAGGAAATCCATATCCATCGTACCTGAATATAATGCCGGTTATAAATAATAATGTAGCCGTAGAAAAAACAATTTGGTATAAAACACTTTCGTCAGGATTAACGCCAACGTACCAGTTCGAAACCGTACAAACCGAAACTGGCATAGGCACAAACAATTGTGGCACAGGTGCTGTAACGGGTTATATTCCGCCCATGCAAGCATTTTGGGTAAAGGTAAATGCCGAAACTACTCTTACCTTCGACAACTCCATGCGTACACATGACAGTCCTCTCGACGGCAATACAATCATTAATACAACACCTTTAAAAACAAAACAAACATACAGTTCAGCTTTCCCTATTTTACGATTGCAAGTCTCTAATGGCATAAATTCCGACGAAGCAATATTGTTTTTTGCTGAAAATGCAAGTGATGATTATGATTTATACGATGCGTCGAAAATGAGTAATGGCAATAGCGCTATACCTGAAATATATACAGTTGTAGGAGATGAAAAATTGGTAATTAATGGTTTAAGTAGATTGGGTGCTAATAAATCAATTGCATTAGGCTTCAATACCGGAGCTGCGAACACATTTAGTATAAAAGCAACTCAAGCCGATAACTTTGAATATAATACACGTATTATTTTACGCGATAATACATTAGGTACAGAAATGGATATTACCCATGGCATTCCTTATAACTTTACATCGGACAAAACAACAACAACAAATCGATTCGAAATCATTTTTAAAACATTATCTGCTGTAACATCATTTACAAATTCGACCGTAAAACAGAATTTTAGTGTTGTGAAGGATGCAAATAATCAACTTATTGTTAACTGTATCAGTACTCATCCCGAACTTTTATGCATTTATAATGCAGTAGGGCAAAAAATATTTACTGCCACAGTTAACAATATGTGCACAGTAATTGACAAGCAATTCAGTCCGGGCGTTTATTTGGTAAAAGTAAATAATCAAACGCAACGAATATTTTTTTAAAAGATAGTCATTTATTTCCCAAAAAATCATTATCTTTGCACTCCGAAAAACAAGGTTCGTTGGCCGAGTGG
>CAIWIS010000371.1 GCA_903912795.1 uncultured Bacteroidales bacterium | reverse complement strand
GTAGCTTTCGAATTGCCAATACGTTGAATTTCGTGAACAGTAGTTCCACCTGTGGGTATCAACTGATATTCAGCAGTATATTCGTTATCCAATGTTTCGCTATAATCGGGGAAAAGCGTAAAATTTATTCCAAAATCTTCCAACAATTCTTTTAAATACCGAATATCGGCTGGCGAAACCATGCCCGGTAGAATTGTTATTTTATTTCTTACATTTTCGAATTCTGCTAACGTTTTTACTGTAGCCAAGACCGTATTGTGAAATCCTTCGGCATGACTACCGCAATAACTTGGCGTAGAGGCATGAATAAAAGTGGGCAGTTTAGCTCCTGTATTTGCGTTTTCTTCTTTGTAGTTGTGAATATGCCCCGGAATGTCTTCGCCAATAGTTTCGGACAAGCAAGTGGATGCAATGCCTATTACTTTTGGTTTGTATTGCTTGATAATATTGTTTATTCCGGTAATAAAATTGCGACTACCTCCATAAATAGTTGATTCTTCGCTAAAGTTGCTCGATGCAATATCCACAGGTTCTTTGTAATGACTTATCATATAGCGACGAATGTATGTAGCACAACCTTGACTGCCATGAATCAACGGCACGCAACCATCAATTCCCTTGAAAACCAACGAAGCACCCAGCGGCGCACACAATTTGCAGGAGTTGCGAGTGGAGACAAAACTCGACCTCTCCCTAACCCTCTCCGAAGGAGAGGGAACTGAGATGTTAATATCGTTTGGCTGTATCATGACGTTTTATTTAAATTGTTTTCTTGAAAATCTTAAATTTTAGCACAACATTACTTTTTTGCACTCTCCCTCTCCTCTGGAGAGGGCTGGGGAGAGGTCGTAAACTTCCACACCGGACTCATAGCCGTAGCATATATTTCTTTGGCAAAGTTTATCATGCCTTCGTAGCCAGCCAGCGGTTCTTTACGTTCGTGGTTGTGGTCGCAAAAACCGAGTCCGATTTTATGTGCAATAGGTCGTTCTTTTACACCGCCAATAAAAATATGTGCTTGCTTTTCTTTCACGAAATGCGAAAGTTCTACCGGATTGGAATCATCCACAATGATAGTTCCTTCGTCGCAAAGCTTTTTTATCAACTCATAATCTTCGGGCGTGCCGGTTTGCGAACCAACAATAACTGTCTGAACACCAATCAGTCGCAATGCTTTAACTAATGAAATAGCTTTAAAAGCACCACCTACATAAATGGCTGCTTTTTTGCCTGTCAAGCGCTCTTTGTACCAAGCCAGTGCCGGCATCATACGCGAAATTTCCTCTTTTACCATTTCTCGCGCTTTGTCCATCATGTCATCATCCTTAAAAAAGCGTGCCACATCGTATAGTGCATCGCTCATATCTTCAATCCCGAAGTACGACACCCGCATCGACGGAATATTGTATTCATCTTTCATCAATTTGGCCAAATAATTCATAGAGCCCGAACATTGAACCACATTGAGGGCTGCATTGTGTGCATTGCTGATTGCTTCTACACGACCATCACCGGTAATAGTTGCATTTACATGAACGCCCATTTTTTTGTAATACTCCAACAAAATCCACAACTCTCCAGCCAAGTTAAAATCGCCAAGGATATTGATGCTTTTTGCCGGAATTGGATTATTTACGCGCCCTACTAATTTAAAAATGGACTCACAAGCCACTTTGTAGCCATCTTTTTTCGAACCCTGAAAACCCGGAGCCTGAACGGCAATAACCGGAATACCAGTAGCCTCTTCGAGCATCCGGCAAGCACGTTCCACATCGTCGCCGATAACACCTACTATGCATGTGGAATAAATAAATGCTGCTTTAGGTTTGTGTGCTTCTATTAGTTCGAGAGCTGCCTGATACAGTTTTGTTTCGCCACCAAAAATCACATCACGCTCTTGTAAATCGGTACTAAAACT
>CAIWIS010000370.1 GCA_903912795.1 uncultured Bacteroidales bacterium | reverse complement strand
TCTTTCATTTTTGATACATTCTGCGTTTTTCTATTTTCATTCAACTATATTGGTCGACCAAAAATAGACTATTTGATTTGAATAGAAAAAAAATAAAAGAAGTATTTTTCAAAACATGTTGTAGAACATAAATTACAAAATACATCCTCGAATTTACTCGAGGATTTATTGGAGATTTTATGTGATTACAATTTCAATTAACCAGTTAAATCGGTTTATGTGATTTATCAGGTTATTTTTTAATTAATTAAAATTTTTGTAATCGTTGTTCGATTATTAAATCCCATTTTTACAATATAAAAGCCTTTCGCTGAAATCTGAAATGAATTCGCATTTGTTGAATAAATCTCATTACCCAACGCGTTATAAATTTTAGTTTTGATATTATCTTCTGAATCAATTGTTATCGTATTGTTTTTAATTTGAATTTTAGTATTATCCAATGATTTTTCCGGAATTGTAACTGTCGTAATATTTGTCAGAACCTCATCAATAAAAGTTAGCACATCAGATTCGAATTGAGTGTTATAAATTGTTGGAAATCCACCATGTAATCCACCAGGAACGGTTGTAAAACTGTTTTTTACACCTGCTGTTTGTAAAGCTGCTTGTAATGCAACCGACTGACTGTAAGGAATAGTCGGGTCGGCATCGCCATGAATAATAAAGGTTGGCGGCGTTTGTGGTGTTATCCAATGTACTGGGGATAGCGACCGGATAAATGTTTCATCAGTTGATCGACTGCCCAACCAAGCTACCATTCCTGAATAAACGGGAGTAAACGAAATTAATTCAGCTGCTCCATATTTGTCAATAACAGCCATTACTTTAATATCGCCCGTATATTGCACACATTCGTTATCGTATATTCTGTTGTTTTGTAAATAACCGGCAATCAACGCCAGATGTCCGCCTGCTGAACCGCCCTGAAAAATAATTTTTTGTGGATCAATATTCCATCCTTGCGCATGATTTAATACATAATGCAAGGCAGAGCGCACATCTTCGACAGCAGCCGGAGCCAGAATTTCATTTCGCATTCTGTATTCCACATTCACCACGGCATATCCTCTGTTAAAGTACATATCAAATCCACCTTGTTCTTCTTTAAAACCACCTACCCAACCGCCGCCATGCATGTTAATTACTACGGGCACAGGTGTTGATACGTTTGTAGGATAATACACATCCATGCGTGTATTCGGACTGTTTACATTTTTGTACACCACATCAATTAATCCGTTGTAATTAGTTGGGTAAGCAACTGCTTTTAAAGTCTGAAAACTTAAATTAATGGCTTTTGAAAGATTAGTCAGATTTCCCGTTTCACCAAATGCACCTGCTGTAACAGTTAATGAATAATTTTTATTAGCGCCCGGAATATTGGTAAGAACAACCGGAATAGTAACTGTGGCATTTGTTATGGTACAATTGATTAGTGGAATTGCCACACCATTTAGCGTAATTGTACCGCTTAATGCCTCTATGTTTTTATTAAAAGTAAGAGTAATAGTGTTCTTTAAATTCGAAAAAACAACTTCACCCTGAATAGGCGATGAATTTTTCAAGTTAAGCTCTGTGGTTTCCAAAAGTGTTCGAGTGCGAATTTTGTAAAGATACAACCCACTACTTGTATTATTGGCAATACGAAGTTTAGTAGCAACATTTCGAACAAGGGGAATGAGATATACGCTGTCCGATGATTTTCTTGTATTATAGGTGTTGAGTAGTTGCCATTGATTATTTACCCATTCTTCAACCCTAAAACTCATGGCATCGGTACCAGTGGCTGCATGTATTTCCAATTCGCCAATTGTTTTCACAGCTGGAAATTCGATAGATGCATTCTGTGAGCTTTTGTCTAATAAAATTCTGTTCGAGTGGCTTTCGCCAGTGGTTACACAAGTTAATGTACTGCTTTGTAGAAATGCTTTTACCAGATCAAAACCATTTATTGTGGTAGTTGGATAACTACCCGAAGTATAAGAAGTTGCCGTAGCACCCCATGTAGCATCACCAAAATTGGTATTTATGGCATCCAAATCATTGTTAGGTATGGCTGCACCACTTGCAACAGCATCGGCCCAAGTCGTTGAAACCCGTATAGCCCCAATTTTGTTGTTGTTTTTATTGGAACCATTCATTTTAAACACTACATTTTGTAATGATGAAGGCGCACTACTTACCGAATTGTCGGTGGCACTCGGTGTTGGTTCACTGGCACTTGCAATAATAGGGTTTACAAATATTGAAGCTGCACTGGTTGAAAAATCATATTTTAGTACAATAAAATAAACTGTATTATCAGATGTGTATTCTGTTGAATTCCATGTGACTGTACTATTCGAAGTTGAACTTCGGGTAACACCAAATCTGAAATTTGAAGTGTTTATAGCTCCTTTACCAACCCAAAACTGAGCACCGCTGGTTGTTCCACCTAAATAAATAGCTACCGAACCAGTTTGAGCCTGCGAAACAGCGTTTGGAGAATACAAAAACGACAAATAAACCACTCCTGAAGTGACTGCAGTTGCTGAAAATGGTTTAGAAACGTAATAATTGGTGGAACCTGTGGCATACGTTTGAAGTACCGTTTTACCCAAACCTGACAAACAATAATTGCCACCTGAATTTGAATAAGCTAATGACGTTTCACTAATAACAGGTTCTACTCCCGTTCCAATTGTACCGCCTGCGGTCCAACCTGCAGCAGTTGCAAGTGTAGCACCTGTACTGTGGTTAAATGTTTCGTCGAAATAAATGGTGGCATTGCCTATTAAAGTAGCAGATAATAAGAAAGCCAGAAGTATGTTTTTTTTCATTATAAAAGTATTTCAATATTTTATTCATTTGCAAAGTAATATACAAAAGTAAAGTATTTGGAAATCAACAAATACTGCTAATAATCCAAATACTTCCACTTTTAAGTCAAAGCATTATTAAATGCTTTATTTTTGAAAATTGAATTTATACGAGATCGTCCTTAAAAGGAGTGCTATTTAGATATGTTGGAGCGCTATTCAGCACCTCGCTTGGTCCTGCAGGTGGTGCAGATTCAAGTGCCAACGAAATGCTATTATCTAACTGAATTGTATTTATAGTAGGTAACTCATATCTTCTCTTCCCTGTGTTTACATTAAGTGTTTTCATGATTTCTGTAGATTAAAATTTATTTAACTGTTACTTTCTTTAAAACATTATCAACTTTAACAAAATAAACATTTGGTGAGTATGGGAAGTCAATATTCATTGTAACCCCACTAAGCTTTGTACTTATAAGTTGCTGTCCTAATGCATTATAAACTGATACTGTTGAGCCAATAAGTTTATCATTATTTGTTTTGATTATCAACCCATGATTATTATTGTAATAAACCAACATGCTGTTATTGGTATTATTCATTAATCCAGTAACTGCTCCTGAAGTACGGAATATAATACTGAAGCGATCAACACTTGTAATTTCAGGACTAAATGAATAAGTAGAAATACCATCCGTCAAATCTGTTTCGGCCATTGTTACATTGTCTTTCAAAATCACTTTTACATCCGATGGTAAATTGCTTATTTCATTGGCTTTAATGCTAAACGAAGTTCCGCTTCCTGGCACAAAGCCCAAACTGATAGGATTATCTAACTGAATGGTATTCATACCGTTGATTACTAATTTCTCGGTGCCAATAGAAGTGTAGATTTGTGTTGCGTTGGCACTTGTTTCTACAAATTTAGGGGAATCATATCGATCATAAGAATCCAAAGCTGCTGCGTCAAAATAAATCAATGTTTCATCGGTTGTTGTGCCATTGTCTAGCTCTAAACGTAAGCGTTGACGATCAGAATTTTTAACCGCTGGAGCTTTTAGAGGATTGGATGCTTGATGCGAACGAGTCAGTTTGCTATCTAATATCAAATTATCTGATTTTAAAGCCTTAACCCAAAATGCTTGCATAGGTGGTATAATTCCGCCTGTCAAAAGCGTTGTTGAAGGAGCAGCTTCACCTGAATGTCCGTTGTATGTTAAGAACGACCATCCACCCGTATTTGAAGATCCTGAATTTGTACGTATCCATATAGTAGGGTCAATAATTGTAGCATTTGTAACATCATCAACAAAGGCAGATGTCCATGCTAAGTGAGATGGATAAGGATTGCCAATCAAATTATAACCAATTGCTGTTGTTGTGCTACCCTTTGTTAAGGCTACTGTTACATTACCGGTATTTAAACTACCACCAGTTTCGGTAGCAAATGTTAATGTAGAACCTGTAAAGCCAGGCATTGCAATATATCCTTTACCGGCGATGAAATCATTTGTAGCTGAAAAAGGCTGTGTTGTCCAACTTGCTCCAACTTCGTCACGTTGATAATAGGTATAACCAGCAGGTGCTTTGGCATTACTTACAGGCGAAGTGATATACCAGTTACGGGCATCGCCCAAGTATTGATTTACACTTGCGTTTGTTGCAGTGAGTGTACCTAATAAAGTACCGGCTACACGTAAATTGCTACTGTTTATTGTTAAATTTGTAACAGCGATAGTACCTGAAGTGGTAAGTCGTGATCCACCTTCCACAATTAAGTTATTTACAGCATTAGA
>CAIWIS010000369.1 GCA_903912795.1 uncultured Bacteroidales bacterium | reverse complement strand
TATCAAATTACAAACCTCAAACTTTCGCAGGGTGTATATGTGGTAAAAGTGGGGAATTATAATTCAACAAGAGTAATCATTAAATAGGAAACAAATTATGGAAAAGAAAAAATATATAGCACCTCGTATCGAAATTATATTTCTCGATAACGAAATCTCGTTGGCATTAGCATCGGCTCCTCCAGCTGGGCCAAGTGAAACATTAAACAGTATTCAAACGCCGTTTAATCAGGAATTAGGTTTAGTATAACGTTAGTTTTTTAAGGTAAGAGAAAGAATGTTTGAAGATGTAAGATTTTCAGGCATTCTTTTTTTAATTTGGTAGATAAAGGAAATCAGATTCTGTATAATAAACTGCTATATAGAGGATTCTTTTTCAAATCAATATACAATAAATAAAAAATCATTTTTAACGGATAATTAAAAGACAATAGGTTGGTTTATTTTAACTCTTTTTTTTATTGCTGTAGCAATTTGGTTAAAAAAAAGGCATGGAGGAACAGAATTCTTCATGGAAAAAACCCGAAGGATTACGAAACCTTTATGAACGAGCAAAAGCCAACGCAACTTGGATAGAATAATTTCGTGTGTCCATTTGTGTGTCCAAGCATAAAAAAAGCACCTACAAAATTAATTGTAAGTGCTTTATTTTAAACTGTGGGCGTTGACGGATTCGAACCGCCGACCCTCTGCTTGTAAGGCAGATGCTCTGAACCAGCTGAGCTAAACGCCCGATATTTTGCATTGTCGCTATCTCTTTAGCGTGTGCTTCATTTCTAAAGCGGTGCAAAGATACGTCTTTTTTTGAAACTACAAAATAGTTTTTGAAAAAAATACCGATTATTTCAAAATTATTTCACTATTCCTGCAAAGCCCATAAATGCCATTGCTAATAAACCCGCAGTAATCAATGAGATAGGTGTTCCATCAATTCCTTTTGGCAAGCGGGTCATTCCTAATTGCTCGCGTATACCTGCAAACAATACCAAAGCCAAACCAAAACCTACTGCAGTCGAAATTGCAAATACTACACTTTCAATCAAATTCATGTCCTTTTGAATAACCATTATAGCAACCCCTAAAATTGTACAGTTGGTAGTAATTAGAGGTAAAAACACACCCAACGCTTGATACAAAGCTGGAGACGATTTTTTAAGAATAATCTCTACTAACTGCACCAAGGCAGCTATAATAAGGATAAAGGTAAGTGTCTGTAGAAACCCAATATTAAACGGTTCCAATATTGTTTTTTGAATAATATAAGTTATCAAAGTTGCTAATGTCATTACAAAAGCTACGGCACCGCTCATTCCCAAGGCAGTTTCAATTTTTTTCGAAACTCCCAAAAAAGGACAAATACCCAAAAACTGCGACAACACGATGTTGTTCACAAATACAGCACTGATAAAAATTAATATATAAGTCATCTTAATTTACGATTTATTCATTTACTATTTACAATTTTAGTCTCATTGGCACATTGATTTTAAGCCTTCTTCAACTTACTCATTACTGCTATTAAATAACCCAGAGCTATAAATGCCCCTGGAGCAAGTACAAATATCAGCATCCCATATTTATCAGGAAATAATGTTAATCCAAATGCCTTGCCAGTTCCAAGTATTTCACGAATTGTTCCGAGCATGGTTAATGCCATCGAAAAGCCAAGCCCCATACCTAATCCATCGAGCGACGATTTTAAAACGGTGTTTTTGGCTGCGAAAGCCTCAGCACGACCCAACACAATACAGTTAACTACAATAAGTGGAATAAATATACCTAAACTATCATACAATGCAGGTAAGTAGGCTTGCATACTCATTTCTACCACCGATACAAAAGTAGCGATAACCACAACATAAGCTGGAATGCGAACATTGTCAGGAATGATGTTTTTTAGCAATGAAATAACCAGATTTGAACCCAACAACACAAATGTTGTTGCCAATCCCATACTTAAGCCATTAATTGCCGACGAAGTAGTTGCCAACGTAGGACACATTCCCAAAATTAGAACGAAAGTAGGATTTTCGTTAATAAATCCATTCAGGAATACTTTCAGATTTGAATTTTTACTCATGTTGTTTTCCTAGTTTAATTAATTGATTTGAATTGTGTCATTTGCCGAAGCTACAACTTCATCTTTATTTGATACAAACGCATGATAAGCATTACGTACCGAAAATAAAAATGCGCGCGACGAAATGGTTGATGCTGTAATTGCATCTACTTCGCCTCCATCTTTGCTTACTGTGAGGTTGGCAATAGCAGGATTTTTTCCAATAATACTTTGGTTTCCTTTGTTGGTTTTAAACCAGTCTACCATTTTGGTTCCCAATCCGGGAGTTTCCTTTTGTTCCAATACCGAATAGTTGAAAATATTTCCTTCTTTATCAAACCCAACCATTATAACTATTTTACCTGCAAAACCATTGTTCGACGATGTTTCAACGGCTGCACCTACAAACTCGTTTTTTGCATCGAATGCTTTGTGTACCACCATATTTTCATTGCCATCAGCAATTTTTACGGGCTCACCTAAATGGTCAAATGCGGGAAGTACTTCTTTTATTGCATTTTGTTGTTTGGCAACTTTCGATGCAGCAATTGGAGCTTTTGTAAACTCGTACATCGAAGCCAATGTGCCAGCAGCAAACAGAGCTATCCCCGATAGTACCAACACCATATTTTTAAAACTTGATTCTAATTGTGCCATTTCTTTTCGTGTTTCACGTTATTTACTTCGTGTTATTTTGGCTTCGCCGCTAGTTGGGCTTCGCCGTTATTAGGTGCTACGCACGTTATAAGCTCTGCGATATTAGGGCTTCGCCGTTATTTGCACTTCGTGCGTTATTTGCTTCGCGTTATTTATTGTTATTTTTAAGACCTTTGACTCATTTCTTCATCATCACATCACCACATCATCACATCATCATATCACCACATCATTTCGCTTTTTCACCAAAACGTTTTGGCTTAATGTATGTGTTAATAAGTGGCGTAAATGCATTCATAATAAGTATGGCAAACGAAACCCCCTCGGGATATGCACCAAACACACGTATAACTACCGTGATTATTCCAATGCCCACACCATAAACCAACATACCGCGCGGATTCATGGGTGAAGTAACATAATCGGTTGCCATAAATATTGCTCCAAGCATTAAACCTCCTGATAATAAGTGCAATACAGGCGATGCATACAATTCAGGATTTACTAAATTCAAAATTCCGGTAAATATAAATACGGTTACTAAAATGCTCACCGGAATGTGCCAGCTAATAATTTTTTTAGCTAATAAATAAATTAAACCTGCTAACAATGCCAAAGCCGAAACCTCACCAATGGAACCACCCATTTTACCCAAAAACAAATCTAATGTTGATGGCAAATCACCAAAATGACTTTTCATCATGGCTAAAGCCGTTGCACCGGTTTCGGCATCTAAATAACTCCCATTCATTGGTACAGGTAAAGGCCACGATGTCATTTGTACGGGAAATGAAATAAGCAAAAATACACGTCCAACGAGTGCCGGATTAAAAGGATTATTGCCCAATCCGCCGTAAGTCATTTTTCCAATACCAATCGCCACTAATGAACCAATAATAATAATCCAAAGTGGTAAATTTGAAGGTAAATTCATTGCCAGCAATAAACCCGTTAAGGCGGCAGAGCCATCCAAAATAGAAGTTTCTGTTTTTAAAATGTAACGTTGAATTATGTATTCGAATGCTACGCACGAAACAACTGCGGTCAGTGTTACGATTAATGCCCCCAAACCGAAGAAGTAAAGTCCGACCAACAAAGCAGGTACAAGCGCAATAATTACGCCTGTCATGTTTTTCGAAACTGAATCGCCACCATGTATGTGGGGTGCCGGTGATATTATTAGTTTTTCCATATTCATTATTTTACAGTTACTCTATTTCTAATAATTCCTCCTACTGTTGTTTTTCCAAAACGAATATAATCGAGCAATGGGCGATTCGAAGGACAAGTATAGCTGCAACTGCCGCATTCGATACAATCCATGGTTCTATTAGCTTCCATTTCGGGCCACATATTTCGTTCGCTCTGGTTCATAAGCAGAAACGGTTCCAATCCCATTGGGCAAACTGTAACGCATTTGGTACAACGTATGCAGTTTTTAATGGGTTTACGAAGTGCTTCTTCGCGCTTAATATATAAAATTCCGGCGCTTCCTTTGGCTGTAGGTACGTCAAGTGTCATAAATGAACGTCCCATCATGGGGCCACCACCTACAATTTTTCCTGTATCGGCTGGTACACCACCCGAAACTTCAGCAATTTCCGCCAACATTGTTCCAACGCGAACCCAATAATTTCCGGGATTTGGTGCTGATTTTCCAGTAACGGTAATCACACGCTCCACCAT
>CAIWIS010000368.1 GCA_903912795.1 uncultured Bacteroidales bacterium | reverse complement strand
TTTATTTTATCATTACTTTTTGGGTGCCAAAATTCGTTTTTACAATGTAAATTCCAGGACGAAGTGTAAGCGCAGTTTCTCCATTACCTATTTTAATCGAAGCAACTTTTAGTCCAACAGTGTTGTAAACTTCGGCACTACCATTGATAACTAATTTTCCATTTTCAACAAAAACACTTTTATCTGTATAAGTATTTGATACAGCTGTGTTGTTTTCAAATTTTGCTTCTAGTCTACCAGCAGTGTTGTATAATTTCCAATCAGATGATGGTAGCGATAAACTGGCAAAATTGTCGGTTATTGTACCTAAAGGAATATTAATCAATATTGCAGAATCCTTCATTGCAGGAGAATAGCCATCGGCAAGTGTAACATTCATAGTCAACGCTTTAACATCAATCGAAGCTCCGGAGGGTGCAGTAATTACAGCGCTAGTGCTTGCATCTTTAATTACCTGATTAATTGTGCCTGATAATGTTGTGGACATTCCAGTTAAATTAAATGTTCCTGAATTATTCAAAGTACCAGGAAGTGAAGCAGCGGCATTTAAGGTGGCACCCAAACTATTATTAATCACCAATGGATTTGGATTTGTTACACTCATTTTAGAGTTTGAATTAATGGTCAATGTTCCATTGTTTGTGATGGTTTGAGGAATGGTTCCACTAAAAACCAATGTGCCAGCAGTTGAAGGAGTTAAGTTCAATGTTGAACCCGATGCTACAGCAATATTACCTTTAACATTAAAGGCCGCTTTAATTCCAAGATTCCACATTCCCGACTTCACGATAAAATTATCCACTGTCAAAGGATAAGAATTGGGATTACTGGTGGCAGCTGTAGTTGGTGCGTCTAACTCAAAGTCAGCATAAACTCGATTGGCCACAAATGGAAGTGTTGTTGCCTTATGGATGTATTTACTACCCGTTTGGAACACAGTCACTGCAGATGTTTGAGATGCGCTAGTGCCAAATGGATTACTTCCTGCTATATAATAATAGATGGAGCCACTTTCAAACACAATAGATTTTAAAGCTCCTGTGCCAAAAGGATTGCTCGAAAAACCTACTCCTGCAGTAAACGAACTTCCACCTAAAAATCGAATCGCGTTAGCCTCTATACCAGTCAATTTATGTGCATTTGATTGGAAAATTACGTTTCCACCTATTACACCCGTAGCTAAAGACGTCAAGGATAATGATACAGGAAAAGCAGATTGAATTAGCTTAAGTTTTGACCCGGTCTGAATCTCAAAATCAGTACCCTCTGTATTTTGTATTGAAAGTACAGATGCCGCAGCAGATTGTAACTCAACTGAAGTATTATTAGAAATCGACAAGCCTGAAATTGTTTGTGTAGGTACATCGGTTACAATAACTGAATCACTATTGTTAAATTCCAAGATATCACTAGTTAAAGGTGTCGTTCGTTCTGGTGTCCAGTTGCTTGGAGTTGTAAATGATGCGGTCCCGGTTTGATTCCAGGTGTAAGTTGCTCCGGAAATAGCTACTTCTTTATCAACAACATAAAATGTT
>CAIWIS010000367.1 GCA_903912795.1 uncultured Bacteroidales bacterium | reverse complement strand
TTGGTTATTAATCGAAATTTTTTGAAATTTAATTTCAAAAACTTAGGTTGGTGATTTAATTACAAAAATGAAATAATATAAAATATGTTTGTATTTAACAATAGTGTGTTATGTTTATAGTTAAATAATTGAAAATCAATCAATTATCTTGTTTTTAAATTTGGTTAACTCCCTGAAAATCAGTATCTTTATAGATTATTCCACTAATTTACAAAGTATGATTTTCACAGAAGTTAACACTTTTATTTCAGTTGTCAGCAGTGCTTTTAATGGTTTATCACTCAATAAATGGCGACGTGACTTTTTAATAGAAATCTTTATGTTGTACTTGGTAATTCCAGGTCGTATTAATTTTACACAAATGAGTCGATACAGTAAATACTGCGAACAGCGATTTCGGAATCAATTCAAACAAAAATTTGATTTTATGAACTACAATGCTTCTCTTATAATGCCAGTTGTTGGTTCTCGAACAGCCATTTCATTTGACCCGAGTCATATTGAAAAATCGGGCAAAAAGACACCCTATATGGGCTTTTTTTGGTCTGGTTCAGACCAATGTACCAAAAGAGGTCTTGAGATTGCTCAAATTGCTTTAATTGACATTGACTTAAACCAAAGCTTTCATTTAGAGGCTGTACAAACAGTGCCTGCAAAAACATTAAAGATTGCTTCCATGTCGTTATCCGATTGGTACGCTCTCTCAATCATTAACCGAAAAGAAGAGTTACAAAAATTATCCAAAATCGTTGTAGCCGATGCATTCTTTTCAAAAACAACATTTGTTCAACCACTTATGAATGAGGGTTTTCATATTATATCCAAACTCAGAGACGATGCAAACCTACGTTATAAATTTACGGGTGAATACTCCGGCTCAGGAAGACCGCCTCAATTTGCAGGTAAAATCGACTTAGATAATCTGAATATGGATATATTTACTCAAATTCAAATCACTGACGATACTCAAGCGTTTTATGCTGTTGTAAACTCCAAATCATTGAAAACAGACATTTTGCTCGTTGTAGAACGAAAAACCGACGCAAACGGAAAAACAATTCAACGTTTGATATTCTCCACCGACACCAAAATGAATGCACTTGAAGTTTTAGAGTATTATCACTGCCGATTTCAAATGGAATTCAATTTCAGAGATGCCAAACAGGCTACTGGATTAAATCATTGCCAAGCCAGAGATTTAGATAAACTCGATTTTCACTTCAATGCATCGCTTACTACGATTAATATCGTAAAAATTATGCACATTAATGATAAAAACAAAGCAGGTAAACCGCTCTCAATAGCTGATTATAAACTGCTGTATCACAATGCATTTCTATTAAATAGATTTATTGAGGCTTTCGGTATAAAACCAAAAGCCCTAAAAAGTCACCACCATGTCAAAGAACTACTGTATTTCGGCACTAAAGCCGCTTAATTATTATATTTTTTCTAACGGACTATTGTTATTTGTAGCTCATCTATATTTGACTGTGAAAGCAGTCCCGAATCTGCGATTATAGTCAATTGTTCTATTTTGTATTTTGATTTAAATGAATC
>CAIWIS010000366.1 GCA_903912795.1 uncultured Bacteroidales bacterium | reverse complement strand
GAATACAAATCCGTTTGGAAAGATGAATACTTGAAATGGATATGCGGTTTTGCCAATGCGCAGGGCAGTACGCTCTATATTGGTAAAGACGATAACGGAAATGTGTTAGGTGTGATAGATGCCAAGAAACTGTTGGAAGAACTGCCAAACAAGATAACAACCATTTTGGGGATTGTTACCCCCGTAAACTTGCACCAAACTGAACAAGGTGATTATATCGAAATCATTGTAGATTCACACCCTAATCTGGGAACAAAGGTGAGTACCATTACCGTAGCGGCTCTACCAAACAAGAACTAAAGGGCGCGGCATTAGATAAATTCTTGCTACAAAAGCAGGGCAAACATTGGGATGCTGTATCCATTCCAAATGTTACGGTTGCCGATTTAAAACCTGAAACGTTTGACTTTTTTCGCAAGAGAGGAGTTAAGAGCAAACGACTTGACGAAGATCTACTGACAGATACAAACGAAGCTTTACTGAATAACTTGAAACTCTCAGACAATGGTTATTTGAAAAGAGCAGCGCTTTTGCTTTTTCACCCCGACCCTGAAAAATATGTTTCGGGTGCGTATATAAAAATCGGTTTTTTCCGTACCGACAGCGATTTGTTGTTCCAGGACGAAATCCACGGCAATCTTTTTGAACAAGTCGAAAAACAATGGATTTGCTTTTCACAAAGTACATTAAAGCAATGATTAGTTACGAAGATATTTACCGTGTGGAAACCTACGAATATCCAAAAGATGCGTTGCGTGAAGCACTGCTAAATGCCGTTGCACAAAAAGATTATACGGGACCTTATCCGATTCAAATCAGTGTCTATGAAAACAAGATTATGATCTGGAATTATGGAAAATTGCCCGAAAATTGGACTGTTGAAGATTTGCTCGATAAACATTCTTCACAACCACGTAATCCCGATATTGCAACCACTTTTTTCCGCAGCGGTTATGTGGAATCGTGGGGACGTGGAATGGATAAAATGAGAAATTTATGTCTTGAAGCCAAAATTCCTCTTCCACAACTTTCTTGCAAAGGCAATGATTTTTGGACAGTTTTCCGTAAAGACATTTACAACAAGGAAGATTTGAGTAAGTTAGGTCTGAGTGATAGGCAGATAAAAGCCGTGTTGTATGTGAAAGAGCATAGTAAAATTACAAATAAGGAATACCAAGAAGTCAATGGAATTGGAAAATCAGTTACGGTTGATGAATTGCGTAATTTGGTTGATAAAGAGATATTAGTAAGAATTGGTGAAACAGGTAGAGGAACTTACTATGAATTACCAATTAAAAACGACCGATAAACAACCGAAACGACCGATAATCGACCGTTAAACAACCGAAAGGTGCGTAGAGAAATACTATCAATATGACAAAGAAAGGATAATTTGAGCGGGTTAGGTCTGAGTGATAAGCAGATAAAAAGCCGCTTATTATGAATTGACAAATGTCGGAGTCGTGTCGGAAATGTCGGATAACTTATTTTATAAATTAAGACGCCATAATAACGCCAATACGGCCATAATAACGCCAGAAAAACGCCAATGCACAAATTGCACTGTAATTGCACAATAATTGCCCAAATGGAATAAATATCGAAACATTTGGTTTTTAATATCCCCAAATCCCAAAAGTGGGGAAATGGGGGATTAAGAGGAAAAAGCAGATACTCAAAATATCCAGTTTCCCCAACTTCCCCTTTTTATGCATTGTTCAGTACAAAAAGAACAGTACAAAATTCAATATAACAATCTGCCATTTTTTCTCAACAAATTTCTCTATTGATTTGACCCGAGCACAAATAAATACATTTAGCAAGATTTATAAAAATGATACTTGCGACTTTTATTTGATAATAGATTAAAAAAAAATCCTATTTCAAAAAAATAGTATTACTTTTGTCGAAGTTTTTGGTTTTGGTGTGCGATTCCTCGTGTACTGAATTAAATGGGAAACAGGTGTAAATCCTGTACAGTCCCGCTGCTGTAAGCTCTTTAAACGTTTTGAACAACACTTTTGCCACTGGTATTTCAGTTGACAGTTGAGAGTTGACAATTGATAGTTTGAAAAAACTATTAACGAATCAACCAAACAACGAATCAACCAAGATCTGGGAAGGCGTTCAAATACGGGAGTAAGTCAGAAGACCAGCCAAAACATTAATTAATTTTCAGAAGCTTTCGAGGAAAAAGCGACGAAACATCTGCAAAAAGAAATTCATTTTTGCCATTGTTAGGTCAATTTCGGGAGCTATTTGAGCGATTATTCATCGTCAAATAGTTAACACTGTGTTCAAAAAGGTCATTGTATGTCCGAATGCCATCCGCGCATTCGTTTTTTTCAACTTACTCATTTCCATTTCATCGGCTCAGGTCGTTGAAATGAAAACTGATTCGCTGCATCATATAAACCTGCACGAAGTACTGGTTAAAGGCAAGCAGCTACAGGCTGTAAGAGCTGCCCTACCCCTTCAAGTTATTTCAAACAAAGAACTTAAAACGCTCAATGCTGAGAACGTTGCCGATGTTGCTAAGCATTTTGCTGGCGTTACCGTAAAAGATTATGGTGGAATTGGTGGATTAAAAACAGTGTCGGTACGCGGCATGGGAGCTCAACACACTGGTGTAAGCTATGACGGTATGATAATGAGCGATGTGCAATCGGGGCAAATTGATTTAAGCCAATTTACTATCGAAAATGTCGCAAACGTTTCACTATCAAATGGTCAACCCAATAGTTTGCTACAACCAGCGCGAATGTTTGGATGCTCCAGTATGCTCAGTTTTTCGACCGAAAAAGTTAAATATGATTCAGAAAAAACACTTGCGGGCAATATTTCGGTTAAAGCCGGTTCGTTTGGTATGTATAATTCATTGCTGTACTTAAGTAAGAACTTGAGTCAAAAATGGAATGTAAATGTATCGGCCAACGCACTGACTGCCAATGGCGAATATAAATTTATGTCGAACCTAAACCCACTAGGTAAAAATTGGGTTGAAAAAAACAGGATAAATTCAGATGTACATTCTTTACGTACAGAATTAAATTCGACCTATCAGTTTAATTCCTACGAATACATCAGTCTTAAATTTAACCAACATTACTCAGAAAGAGGATTGCCAGGCTCTGACACCTACTATCTTTCGTATGCCACCGAAAGATTATTAGATAAAAAATATCTTGCTCAATTTCAATACCATAACCGCAAAAATTGCTATTATCAATATCAGTTTTCAGGTAAATTTAGCAATGCCACAATGAAATTTACTGAGACAGACCCAAAGTTTCAAACACTTATAAACCGAACTCGTATAGACAATTATGTTCAAAGCGAATACTATCTCACAACGGCTTTCCAGTTTTATCCAGTCGAAAAGCTAACTTTCTCTACGTCGTTCGATTGGTGGTACAATAACTTATTTTCGGATTCAAATTTTGGATTCCGACAATATGCAGCTCCCACGCGCCATACAGGTTTAGCCAATATTGCAGTTAAATACAGCACAAATCAGCTTACCCTAACTGCAAATATGCTTTATACCTCGACACGCGAAACCAACCAGAATGAAACCGCCGCTCCCGACCGAAACAAACTCTCGCCTACTGTAAGTTTAATATACAAACCACTCGAAAACAAAGAGTTAAGAGTAAGAGTATTTTATAAAAACATTTACAGACTACCCACTTTTAACGATTTGTATTACCACGACTTTGGGCATACCGACCTTCGACCCGAAATTACCAACCAATTCAACACAGGGATTACCTATTTTAATACTAATATTTCATTTCTTTCGGAGTTGGAATGTAGCTTAGATGCTTATTACAATAGAGTTACAGATAAAATAAGCGTTATTTATGGGATACCATTTTCGTCAGTACGTAATATCGGACGGGTTGACATCAAAGGCTGTGATGTGAATTTCAAAATTTCAAAAGAATTTAACCACAAAAGTACAATTCGGGTAAATGCAAGCTACAGCTACCAATTAGCTCAAGATTATACACTTAACACAGACACTTATCTTGACATAATACCTTATACGCCTGTTCATTCAGGCTCGGGGTCAATAGCTTATCAAACTGGCAAATGGGAGTGCGGTTACAATTATCTACTGTCCGGAAAAAGGTTCAGTGGGCAAAACTCTAACAAACTTAACCTGCTAAAACCTTATATGGATCATAGCTTATTTGCTCGCATTAGCATAAAGAAATTCAGCCTATTGGCTGAGATTATTAACCTGACAAATAAAAATTACGAAATTGTAAGGTTCTACCCGATGCCCGGCCGAAATTACAGATTTACAATTAATTATAAATTTTAAAAACAAAAACAATTTTTCAAAAATCATTTTTTTATGAAAACAAACAATTTTTTAGCGTCTTTTTTAGTATCCGTTCTTGCAGTTTCTTTTTTCACTGCATGCGAACCCACAGAGGTCATTCATGAAATGCCTGCCGTTAGTACAGGGGTATTTGTACTCAATTCGGGCAAATGGAAAGCAAACAATGCCAGTTTAACCTACTATGATTTTGCAACTAATTTTGCCTCGGCCGATTTGTTTCTCGACAAAAACAACCGTGGACTTGGCGACACCGGACAGGACATGATAGTTTACGGATCTAAATTATATATTGCCGTATCTACATCTAGCATTATTGAGGTTGTAAATGCTAAAACAGGAGTGAGCATTAAATCTATCCCAATGCTTAATGCGGCAAAAGAGCCTGTTTCGCCACGCTCACTAACCGCTGCAAACGGAAAGGTCAATATTGTATTATTTGATGGTCATGTTACACAATTGGACACCACCAGCTTAACCTTAGGAACTGCATTAGCGGTAGGTTCAAACCCCGATGGCAGTGTTATTGCAAATAACAAACTATATGTAGCAAATACTGGTGGTTATAATGCTGTAAAGGATAGCACAATTTCTGTAATAAACCTTGCAACATTCACCGAAGAAAAGAAAATTACAGTGAATCTCAATCCTCAGTTTTTAAAAGCAGATGGTTATGGAGATGTTTACGTAATTTCCAATGGCGATTATAATTTGATTTCAGGTAAATTTCAACGCATCGAAGCAGGAACAAACAAAGTTACCGACATTGCCGTAAAGGCCAAAAATTTTGACATTTTAGGAGATAAATTGTTTATTTACAACTTTGATTACGATGCCAATTGGCAAGCCACAAACAAAAATATTACTGTTTACGATGTAAAAAACGAAAAATTAATAACCGAAACACTTGTAACAACAGCCATTGATAAAACCCCCTATTGTATAAATGTGAATCCAACAACCAAAAATATTTATCTTGGTGTTACGGATTATAAGAACAACGGAAAAATGTACTGTTTTAAAGAAGATGGAACATTGAACTTTACCTTTACCACGGGCTTAAATCCAATTAAAGTAGTTTTTATTACCAAATAAAACACATTTATATCTTAGAACGAAAAACAAGTCATCGGAGTACTGACATATTCCGGTGGCGGTTTTTCAAAAAACACAGCTAAAATCATGGAAGAAAAAGGATACGTTCACGTTTACACCGGAAATGGCAAAGGTAAAACCACTGCCGCGCTTGGACTGGCATTACGCGCAACCGGAGCTGGCAAAAAAGTGTTTATTGCCCAATATGCCAAGGGTATGCATTACTCTGAACTCGATTCAATTGCAAAATACCTGCCTAGCATAAAACTTAAACAATACGGTCTGGGCTGTTTTATCTTCAATGCACCAAAACAAGCTGATATTGACGCAGCTAACGTCGGACTTCGTGAATTAGAAGCCATAGTATCAGGTAACGAATACGATGTTATCATTCTCGACGAAGCTAATATT
>CAIWIS010000365.1 GCA_903912795.1 uncultured Bacteroidales bacterium | reverse complement strand
TGAGATACTTTTATTTAATCGTGTGTTTTTTAGTTTTATTGTTAAGGACAGACTACTTCGCGATGAAATAGTCTGTCCGCTAAAAAAATATCAATATGCTCAATTTATTAAAAGTAAAGTTGCAATATGAAATATAAAATGCAATATATCTTTTCTTTTGTTGCATTTTAATGCATAATTCAATACTATTGATTATTATAATATGATTCATTTAGTATTTAACACAAGACAAATATACACCTTTAAACTTTCAATATAAAACAATTTTATGCATTTTGCTTTCATTTACAAACATAAATAGCATAAATGCTTTCAATATATAACAAACAATCAATATTAACGATAAAATCACGATATTTAATTGCCTAAAACTTACATTTTTATTAATTTTGCAGAGAATTTCAAACACAACGTAAGTAATAGTATTCAATTAGACGAAATATTAAATAACAACTAAATAAATTCAAACAATTATGTCAACATTAAGATTTAAGGCAGTAGAAGAAGCTTTTAAGAAAAAGGCTTTGTGTGTTTCCGCTCCTGAAAAATTCACTTCGGATTATTATGGAAAGTATGTATTCAACAGTGCTGCTATGGCAAAATTTTTGTCTAAAGACACATTAAAAGCATTGAAAAATGTTATTGAAAAAGGAGCAACACTTGATATTGCTTTAGCAAACCAAATTGCTTCAGGTATGAAGTTATGGGCTACTGAATTAGGAGCTACTCACTATACTCACTGGTTCCAACCATTAACAGACGGTACCGCTGAAAAACATGACTCATTTATTGATTATGTTGGTGCTCCAGGAGAAACAATCATGGAAGATTTCTCGGGAAAACTACTTGCTCAACAAGAACCAGATGCTTCTTCATTCCCTAATGGTGGTATCCGTAGCACTTTCGAAGCACGTGGATATACAGTATGGGATCCATCTTCTCCAGCATTTGTTGTAGATGATACATTGGTTATTCCTACAATTTTCTTTGCATATACAGGCGAATCACTCGACTTGAAAGCACCGCTTAAAAAAGCCTTGGCTGCTGTAAATGATGCTGCAGTTGCAGTTTGTCAGTTATTTGATCCTAATGTAAAAAAAGTACGTGCTTATCTGGGTTGGGAACAAGAATATTTCTTAGTTGACGAAGGTTTATATGCCACTCGTCCTGACTTAGCATTAACTGGTCGCACTTTACTTGGTCATGAATCAGCTAAAAATCAACAATTGGAAGACCACTATTTTGGTGCAGTTCCTAGTCGTGTGGCTGCTTACATGAAAGATATTGAATTTGAGGCGTATAAATATGGTATTCCTGCAAAAACTCGTCATAACGAGGTTGCACCTAACCAATTTGAGCTTGCTCCTATTTATGGCGAATGTAACTTGGCAGTTGACCAAAACTTACAAATGATGTCGATCATGAAAAAAGTGGCTCGTCGTCATGGATTCCGTGTATTGTTGCACGAAAAACCTTTTGCAGGCGTTAATGGCTCTGGAAAACATAATAACTGGTCGTTAGGTACCGATACTGGCGTTGTATTATATGCTCCAGGAAAAACAGCTGAAGAAAACTTGCAGTTTATCACTTTCATCACTACTACATTGATGGCTGTTCATAAACACAATGCCTTGTTGAAAGCATCGATTATGACTGCTCAAAACGCTCACCGTTTGGGTGCAAACGAAGCTCCTCCAGCAATTATTTCAGCTTTCTTAGGTACTCAGTTATCTGCCGTTTTAGACAAGTTAGAAAACAGTACCAGCGAAGAAGCCATTGTTATTAGCGACAAAAAAATATTGAATTTGAATGTTCCTCATATACCTGAGGTATTCCTTGACAACACAGACCGTAACCGTACTTCAGCATTTGCATTTACAGGTAACCGTTTTGAGTTCCGTGCTGTAGGCTCGTCGGCTAACTGTTCGTCGGCAATGACAGTATTAAACACGGCTGTAGCAGCTCAATTAATTGAGTTCAAAGCAGAAGTTGATGCTAAAATAGCCGCAGGCTCAACCAAAGAAAAAGCTATTTTCGATGTAATCAAATCGTATATTAAAGCTTCAAAAGCAATTCGTTTCGATGGTAATGGTTATAGCGAAGAGTGGAAAGTAGAAGCAGCAAAACGTGGTTTGGATTGCGAAACAAGTGTTCCACAAATTATCAAAGCATACACAAGTCCTTCAAGTATTGAATTATTTACTAAACTAGGTGTTTTATCCGAAAAAGAGCTTGAATCGCGTAATGAAGTGAAATGGGAAACTTATGTAAAATGGATTCAGATTGAAGCGCGTATTCTTGGCGATTTAACGTTGAACCATATTATTCCGGTTTGTACTCGCTACCAAAGCTTATTGCTTGATAATGTTTACAAAATTAAAGCTACATTCCCTGCCGATAAAGCTGAAACATTAAGCAAATTGAACAGCCAGTTAATTACTGAAATTAGCGAACGTATTTCTACAATTAAAAATGCAGTTGATGATATGGTTGACACTCGTCGTCAGGTAAACAAATTGGAGCATGAATACGAAAAAGCAGTAGCTTACCACGATAAAGTACTTCCTTATTTCGATGTAATTCGTTACAATGTTGACAAATTAGAATTAATTGTTGACGACGAAATGTGGACATTACCTAAATATCGCGAATTGCTTTTCATTCGATAATTCACTCATATTCTGAGTAATATCATTTCGAAAACTATAAACTAGTGGGAGGCTTACTTTAAGTCCTCCCACTATTTTGCAACAATAAAACTAAAAATTTCTGATTTTCAGGTTTCGTTAGAAGCCAATTAAAAACAATTGAGCAATTTATGACTTCAACACCATTAAGAATTGACGAATATGAGCAGCGCTCGCTGTATTCATTTCAAAACGAACATGATGCTTGTGGCGTAGGACTTGTATTAAACCTTTTCGGCGAAAAATCGCACGAAATTGTAGAAAAAGGTTTGCAAGTACTCGAAAACATGGAACACCGTGGCGCAGAAAGTGCCGATAACAAAACTGGTGATGGCGCAGGTATTCTTGTACAAATTCCACACGAATTTATTTTACTTCAGGGTATACCTGTTCCAGCCAAAGGTAGATATGGAACAGGTCTTGTTTTTATACCAAAGGACGCTAAAAAAGCTGAGTTTTGTACTAATTTGATAAAAGAATATGTTGCAAAAGAAGGTTTAACCCTACTAGCAACACGCGAAGTACCTGTAAATTCTGATTGTCTAGGCGAAATTTCAGCTTCGAATGAACCCAATGTAATTCAAATTTTTGTTACTGGTTGTAATACCCAACAAGAATTGGAGTTGAAACTATATGTTCTTCGCAAAAAAATTGAAAAAGCCATAATTGGTACCGAAATAGCCCGCGAACGCGGTTTTTATATTGTAAGTTTATCGACCAAACAAATGGTTTACAAAGGTATGCTTACTCCTATGCAGTTACGTGAGTATTTTACTGACTTAAGTAATCCAAATTTCACAAGTGGAATATCATTGGTTCACTCTCGTTTCAGCACAAACACATTCCCTACCTGGGATTTGGCACAACCATTCCGCATGTTAGGTCATAATGGCGAGATTAACACGATACGAGGTAACCGTCAGTGGATGGAAAGTCGCGAAAGTGTACTCACATCGGATCAACTGGGTGACCTCAACGAATTATATCCAATTTGCCAACCCAAAATGAGCGATAGTGCATCGTTGGATAATGCATTGGAATTCCTTGTAATGTCGGGCAAAAGCTTACCACATGCTATGGCTATGTTGGTACCAGAAAGCTACAACAAACGCAATCCTATATCGGACAATTTACGTGCATTTTACGAATACCACAGCACCTTTATGGAGCCTTGGGATGGTCCTGCAACCTTGCTTTTCAGCGATGGTCGTTACGCTGGCGGTATGCTTGACCGTAATGGTTTACGTCCTGCACGTTATCTTATTACACACGACAATTTAATGGTAGTAGCTTCCGAAACTGGTACTATTGAATTTGAACCTAGTCGTATAAAAGAAAACGGTCGTTTGAAACCAGGCAAAATGTTAATGGTTGACACTGAACTTGGTAAAGTATTCTACGACAAAGAATTAAAAGAAGGTTTGGCCAAAGCATTCCCATATCGCGAATGGTTGAACCAAAACTGTGTGAATATCGATGATATTTCATCAGGACGTAGTGTGAAAAATGATTTGGCAAATTACCAAACTTTATTACATGCTTTCGGATATTCAAAAGAAGATATGGAGCGTTTAATTATCCCTATGGCAAATGATGGCTACGAACCAACTTCGTCGATGGGTAATGACACTGTGCTATCTGTATTTTCGGATAAGCCACAACGACTTTTCAACTATTTCCGTCAACAATTTGCGCAGGTAACCAATCCTCCAATTGACCCTATTCGCGAAGAGTTGGTTATGTCACTTACTGGGTTTATTGGCTCTATTAACCAAAATTTATTGGAAGCTGCCAACGAAATTTGTAAAATGGTAAAACTGAAAAGTCCTGTTCTTACAAATGCTCAGTTCGACATTTTGATGAATCTGAAATACAAAGGATTCTCAACTATTTCACTTCCAATACTTTTCGATCCTAAATCAGGACGCAAAGGCATGGAAAAAGCAATTGAAGAACTTTGTTTATCAGTTGAAAAAGCAGTAGACGATGGTAAAAATTACATTGTATTGAGCGACCGTGGTGTTGACGCTACACATGCTCCAATCCCATCATTACTTGCAGTTTCGGCAGTACACTTGTACTTGCTCGAAAAACGTAAACGTATGCAAATTGATATTGTAGTTGAATCGGCTGAACCACGCGAAGTAATGCATTTTGCTTTATTATTTGGTTTTGGTGCCAATGCTGTAAATCCATATATGGTTTTTGCAATTATCAACGACAAAATTAAGTCGGGCGAAATAAGTATGGACTTTGATACAGCTACTAAACATTATATCAAAGCTGTAAACAAAGGATTATTAAAAGTGCTTTCGAAAATGGGTAATTCTACATTACGTAGTTACCGTGGAGCACATATTTTCGAGTCGATTGGAATTTCGTCCAAATTGCTTTCAAAGTATTTCAAAGGCATAGCTTCTTCTATCGAAGGTATTGATATTGACGATTTAGCTAATGAAGTACTTGCACCATTCAACCGAGCATTTACTCCTGCCGAAGGTGACGATTTATCGACACTTGAGAACCTAGGCCATTATGCTTATCGCAGGAATGGAGAAGATCATGCTTGGAATCCTGAAACTGTTGCACGTTTGCAAATTGCCACAAAAACAGGCGATTACGAAAAATACAAAGAATATGTAAAAGCCGTTGACGAAAAAGAAGATCCAATTTTTATCCGTGACTTAATGGAATACACGCGTAATCCAATAAGTATCGACGAAGTTGAACCTATCGAAGGCATTATGAAACGCTTTGTAACTGGAGCAATGTCATACGGTTCTATCAGTCGTGAAGCGCACGAAGCTATGGCATTTGCCATGAACATAATTGGTGGTCGTAGTAATACTGGTGAAGGTGGCGAAGATCCTGAACGTTATAAAAAACGCGACGATGGTTTAAGTGCCCGTTCAGCAATTAAACAAGTTGCTTCAGGTCGTTTTGGTGTAACTGCTGAATACCTTGTAAATGCTGATGAAATTCAAATAAAAATTGCTCAAGGTGCAAAACCAGGTGAAGGCGGACAGCTTCCAGGACATAAAGTTGACAAAATTATTGCTAAAACACGTCACTCTATACCAGGAATTTCATTAATATCTCCCCCACCCCATCACGATATCTATTCTATCGAAGATTTAGCTCAGCTAATTTACGATTTGAAAAATATCAATCCATCAGCAATGATTAGCGTTAAATTGGTATCGGAAACAGGCGTAGGGACTATTGCAGCTGGAGTTGCGAAAGCAAAAGCTGATTTAATTCTCATTTCTGGTGCCGAAGGTGGAACAGGTGCAAGTCCGTCAAGCTCAATTAAACATGCTGGTATGCCAGTTGAAATTGGATTGGCCGAAACTCAACAAACACTAGTTTTGAACAATTTACGTGGTCAAATTAAACTTCAGGCCGACGGACAGTTAAAAACAGGACGCGATATTATTATCACAGCACTTTTAGGTGCCGAAGAATATGGTTTTGCAACTAGTGCATTATTAATACTTGGTTGTGTAATGATGCGTAAATGTCACCTAAACACTTGCCCGGTGGGTGTTGCTACTCAAGATGAAGTATTACGTAAGCATTTTACTGGAAAACATGAATATCTTGTAAACTTCTTTCACTTTATAGCGCAAGATGTTCGTGAACATTTGGCCGAAATGGGCTTCCGTAGCCTAGACGAGATTATTGGTCGTGCTGAACTTCTCAAACGCAGAAAAATTGGTACTGTATCAAAAATTGAAAAAGTAGATTTATCAAGAATTATGTATATGCCTGATAACTCTAAAAATTCATTGCGCAACATTAAAGGTCAGGATCACAAACTCGAGAATGTACTCGATCGTGAATTGATTAAAAAATCACTACCTGCACTTGATATGTGTATGCCAGTTGAAATTTCAAGCAAAATTAAAAATACTGACCGTACAGTTGGTGCAATGCTTTCGGGCGAGGTTGCCAAACGTTTTGGACAAATAGGTTTACCCGATGATACCATTAAGGCAAGTTTTAAAGGTTCAGCTGGTCAAAGTTTTGGTGCATTTTTGAGTAAAGGTATGTACTTTGAACTCGAAGGTGAAGCAAATGATTATGTTGGAAAAGGACTATCGGGTGGTAAAATTGTAGTAAAAGCGCCTAAAGAAAGTACTTTTAAACCCGAAGACAATATTATTGCTGGAAACACAATATTATATGGTGCTACATCGGGCGAAGTGTATATAAATGGTATTGTTGGCGAACGCTTCTGTGTACGTAACTCAGGTGCAAATGCTGTAGTTGAAGGTGCAGGCGACCACTGTTGCGAATACATGACAGGTGGAGTAACTGTAGTATTAGGACCTACAGGACGTAACTTTGCTGCTGGTATGAGTGGTGGTGTTGCTTATGTACTCGACGAATTAGGTAATTTTGATTTCTTCTGTAATATGGAAATGGTAGAATTATCGTTAATCGAAGACAGCCATGATAACAAACAAGTGAAAACTTTGATTGAAAATCATTACAAATATACAGGAAGTACGTTAGCAAAAAATATACTCGACAACTGGCGCGATTATGTTGATAAATTCATTAAAGTTGTTCCAATTGAATACAAAAAAGTTATTCAAGAACAAAAAATGGCCGAAATCAACAAAAAAATTGCTCAGGTAGAAAGGGATTATTAAGATCTTAAAAATCGGGTTTCATATTTTGCATGAAATGCAAAACAGGTAACACGATTTTTAAGCACCAAGGAAACATGAAACCCAATTTACAAACGTGTTGCCTATTTAAAAACAATAAAATTAGAAGTATAATAAAATTAATAAAACTAGCTCAAAAAGTCTCCCTTTCGGGGAGATTTAGAGGGGCTTTTACATAATATGGGAAATCCTAAAGCATTTATTACAATACCTCGAAAAGATGCCGGATATCGTCCGGTTCAAGATCGTATACACGATTTTGGAGAGGTTGAACAAACATTGAACCGCGAAGACCGCAAATTACAGGCTTCACGTTGTATGGATTGCGGTATTCCGTTTTGCCATTGGGGTTGTCCGCTTGGCAATAAAATGCCTGAGTGGCAAGACCTTTTATACAAAGGAAAATGGAAAGAAGCTATTGACAACATGCACGAAACAAATAACTTTCCTGATTTTACAGGTCGTATTTGTCCTGCTCCTTGCGAAAAAGCTTGTGTATTAGCATTGCATGAATCACCAGTAACTATTCGTGAAAACGAAGCAGCCATATCCGAAGTTGGTTTTGTAGAAGGACTAATTAAACCTCGTCCACCAAAAACACGCACTGGTAAAAAAATAGCTGTAATTGGTGCTGGCCCTGCAGGATTAGCTGCTGCACAACAACTTAACCGCAAAGGTCACACAGTAACTGTTTTCGAAAAAGACAATAAACCCGGTGGATTATTACGTTATGGTATTCCAAACTTTAAACTGAACAAAACAGTTATCGACCGTCGTTTAGCACAACTCGAAGAAGAAGGAATTCTTTTCCGTAATAACTGCGAAGTGGGTGTTACCATTTCGGGTAAAGAAATTATGGAAAGTTTCGATGCAGTTTGTCTTACCATTGGTGCAGGTCAACCGCGTAATATTACACCTAAAGGTCGCGAACTAAAAGGTATTCATTTTGCAATGGAATTTCTTAGTCAACAAAATCAGTTGATTATGGGCGAGGAAGTGGCTGAAGATAAAATTATTAACGCAAAAGGCAAACATATTTTGGTTATTGGCGGTGGCGATACAGGTTCGGACTGTGTAGGAACTTCAGTTCGTCAGGGTGCAGTAAAAATCACTCAAATAGAAATTTTACCAAAACCTCCAGTTGGTAAAAACCCAGATACTCCTTGGCCAAATTATCCAAACATTCTAAAAACTTCAAGTTCACACCAAGAAGGTTGCGAACGAAAATGGAGTTTAAATACCCTAGCTTTTAATGGCACAAATGGTAATGTAGAAGAAGTAGTGGTAGAAGAAGTAGAATGGACCAAAGATGCCTCAGGACGCTGGAATATGAAACCAACAGGAAAAACCGAAACTATTAAAGCTGATTTGGTATTTCTAGCACTTGGATTTGTACACCCAGTTCATGAAGGATTAGTTACTGAACTAGGACTTAGTTTGGATGCACGTGGCAATATTGCTACCGACAAGTCAAGTACCAGCAATGTAGCTAAGGTATTTGCTGCAGGCGATGCTGCAATAGGTGCTAGTTTGGTAGTGCGTGCCATTGCATTAGGTCGTAAAGTAGCGGAAGATATTCATAAAACAATATAAATTATGTGTGGAATTGTATGTGCATTTGATATTAAACAGTCGGCTATAGAATTAAGGCCGCAAATTTTGACAATGTCGAAAAAAATTCGTCATCGTGGGCCAGACTGGTCAGGTATTTTTGCAGGCGAAAATGCCATTATGGCGCATGAACGCTTATCTATTGTTGATCCTGAATCAGGAAAACAACCTCTATTTAGCAAGGATGGCAAGTTAGTTTTAGCTGTAAATGGCGAAATTTATAATCATCAAGATATTCGTAACCAATTCGAAGGAAAATATGAATTTCTAACCAAATCGGACTGTGAAGTAATTTTGGCTTTGTACCGCGAAAAAGGTCCAAACTTCATGGAAGATTTGAATGGAATTTTTGCTTTCGCATTGTATGATATTGAAAAAAATGTTTATATGATTGGTCGTGACCACATTGGTATCATTCCACTTTATCAAGGTTGGGACGATGCTGGCGTGTATTACGTAGGCTCAGAACTAAAAGCACTCGAAGGTCATTGTACTATTATCGAAGAATTTCTTCCAGGTCAATACCTTTATAGTCCGGATGGAAAACCAACCAAATGGTACGAGCGTGAATGGATGGAATATGATGCCGTAAAAGACAATGAATCAAGTGTAGATGAATTGCGTCAGGCTTTGGAAGATGCAGTAGAGCGTCAACTTATGGCCGATGTACCTTATGGTGTTTTATTGTCAGGAGGTTTGGATTCGTCAATTATATCGGCTGTAGCCAAAAAATTTGCAGCCAAACGCATAGAATCAGGAGGTACCGAAGCGGCTTGGTGGCCTCAATTACACTCTTTTGCTGTAGGTTTAGTTGGTTCACCTGATTTAGCTGCTGCTCGTTTAGTTGCCGATCACATTGGCACTGTGCATCACGAAATTAATTTCACTGTACAAGAAGGACTGGACGCTATACGCGACGTGATTTATCATATTGAGACTTACGATGTTACTACCATACGTGCTAGTACTCCAATGTATCTTTTATCGCGTGTTATCAAATCGATGGGTGTAAAAATGGTATTATCAGGCGAAGGAGCCGACGAAATTTTTGGTGGTTACCTTTATTTCCACAAAGCTCCAAATGCTGAAGAATTTCACAAAGAAACAGTGCGTAAATTAAGTAAATTACACATGTACGACTGCCTACGTGCCAATAAATCATTAGCATCATGGGGAGTTGAAGGACGTGTACCATTCCTCGACAAAGAATTTATGGATGTAGCCATGCGTTTAAATCCAAAAGATAAAATGTGTGGAAACGGCATTATGGAGAAAACCATTTTACGTAAAGCGTTTGAAAATTTACTGCCAGCAAGTGTAGCATGGCGTCAGAAAGAACAGTTTTCGGATGGCGTAGGATATAGTTGGATTGATACATTGCGTGAAATGACAACTTCGCAAGTGAGCGATCAGCAAATGGCACATGTAAATGAGCGTTTCCCTGTTAATCCACCAATGAATAAAGAAGAGTATTTCTATCGTAGCATATTCGAGAAACATTTCCCATCAAATCAAGCGGCACGTTGTGTACCTTCAGTGCCTTCGGTAGCTTGTAGTACTCCTATTGCATTGGAATGGGATGAAGCATTTAAAAATATGAATGATCCTTCAGGACGTTCAGTAAAAAGTGTACACGAGGACGGGTATAAATAATTAGGTTTTAAACCACGAGCGAACATCGCGGTCGAAACCTGCACCTTGCATATAATTATAAGTAGCTATACGTAAGGCATTTCCATAAAACTCAAGATCAATTTCATTCGAAGTACTAAATGGCACTTCGTTGTTTGCAAAAGCATTCAATTGGTCTTGAGTTTTTTTTGCGCCTACACTTTCGGGGTGTTGTCCCGAAGGACTGTGAATTGTCATGGCATAACGATGCCAAAAAGCAGAATGTAAATAATTATCAGCAAAAAGACTTCGCACCACTTCGAGCGATTCAATGGTTTCGCGTGCAGTTTGAGTTGGAAAACCGTACATTAAATAGGCATGTGTCATTATACCCACATCCGATAAGTTTTTCATTGTATCGCGTGCTATTTCAATTGTAATTCCTTTATTAATTAGCTCTAAAACACGTGGTGATGCCACTTCGAGGCCACCCGAAACGGCAATACAACCTGATTTAGCTAATAGAAAGCACAATTCAGGTGTAAATGATTTTTCGAATCGGATATTAGTCCAATAACTTACAATAAGACCTCGACGCAAAATGTCCTCGGCAAGCTTACGTAAAGTAACGGGAGGTGCAGCTTCGTCGGTAAAATGGAAACCAGAGATACCTGTTTGAAGCATGATTGCTTCCATCCTATCCACCAACAATTCCACAGGAGCTT